>JAQUNK010000058.1 GCA_028717645.1 Candidatus Omnitrophota bacterium | reverse complement strand
AGCTCAATTATCTCTATTGCCGGGGACTTGCGCAGGTCCTTGGTATCTTTTTTGTAAGTAACGCCGATAACCAATATTTTTGCCCTCTTAAAATTCTTACCCTGCTTTTTCAGTGATTCTTCGATACGGCCCACGACATATTCCGGCATATAGTTGATAATATCAGAGGCGGTCTTGATCATGCGTAAGATCGATCCATAATGCCTTGCCTTCCAGTAAAGATATAACGGATCCTTGGGGATACAGTGGCCCCCTACTCCCGGCCCCGGATAAAACGGCATAAAGCCGAAGGGCTTGGTTTTTGCCGCTTCGATCACTTCCCAGATATTGATATCCATCCTGTGCGCCATCATAGCGATCTCGTCAACCAGCGCGATATTCACAATCCTAAATGTGTTCTCAAAGAGCTTTACGGTTTCCGCGGCACGGCTAGATGAAACCAAGATCGTCTTTTTGACGATATGGCGGTACACCAGCCGCGTGAGTTCGGCTGCCTTTTGGTCGACTCCGCCGATCACCTTGGGGATCTTCCTTAAGGGAAAAACCTTATTGCCCGGGTCTATTCTTTCCGGAGAAAATGCCAGATAAAAATCTTCACCCTGCCTCAGGCCCGATGATTCCAAAATCGGTAGAATTACTTCCTCGGTAGTACCCGGGTAAGTAGTGCTTTCCAAAACAACTAATTGGCCGCCCCTTAAATTACGCCTGATCTTTCTTACGGCCTGAATAATAAAGGAAATATCCGGGCGGTATTTTGTCTTTAACGGGCTGGGTACACAGATAAAGATAACGTCTGCTTCTTTTAACAACGCGGTATTGTTGGAAGGGATAAACCGCTTTTTCTTGATTACGCCTGCCAGATCCCTGAGCCCTACGTCTAAAATGTAGGGAACGAGCCTTTTTATTTTTTCTACGCGGTCATTGTCAACATCTATGCCGAATACAGAAAAACCGCCTTTGGCAAATTCTACTGCCAGAGGCAGGCCCACATAGCCTAAGCCAATGACGGCAATTTTAGCTTTTTTGGCGATTATCTTATTTCTTAAATCCGTGTAAGATTGGTTCATTAAATTTATAAAACCTTGGGCCGGCCCATGCTGATGTATTTATACCCCAGCTTTTTCATCTGCTGCGGCTCATAAATATTACGCCCATCAATGATCAGCGGCCGCTTTAGGCATTTCTTCATACGCACAAGGTCCAACTCCTTAAATTCGTTCCACTCGGTAACGATGATCAAACAATCACTCTCCCTGGCCGCGTCGTAAGGATCTTTACAGAATTTGATTCCTTTTAAGACTTCTCTCGCCTTCGGCATAGCGCAGGGGTCATAAACTTTTATTTTAGCGCCCTCTGCTTCCAGCCTCTTTATGATATCTATGGCCGGAGCAGAACGGATATCGTCGGTATTCGGTTTAAAAGCCAGGCCGAGTACGGCGATGGTTTTATTTTTGATGATCCAGAGGTTATCTTCTATTTTCTTGATAAAATTATGCTTCTGCGCAAGGTTTATCTCTCTTACCTCTTTAAGCAGGCCGAAATCATATCCTAATTTTTCCGAGATAGTCACAAAGGCATCGATATCTTTAGGAAAACACGAACCGCCATAGCCCACCCCGGCATCGAGGAATAATTCATTGATCCTTTTATCCATGCCCATACCCTGGGCAACCCGGGTCACATCCGCCCCCACCCTTTCACAGACCTCGGATACTGCATTGATAAAAGAGATCTTGGCGGCGAGAAAAGAATTGGAAGCGTGCTTGATCAGCTCCGCAGATTTTATATCCGTGATAAGTATCGGCGCCTTAAGCGGCCTGTAAAGGCTCGTGAGTATATTCTTTGCTTTATTAGACTCAACTCCGAGCACGATCCTATCCGGATGCATAAAGTCATTGATCGCCTGGCCCTCTCTCAAGAATTCGGGGTTCGAGGCAACATCAAACTTATGTTTTTTATGGTTGTGTATTTCTATGGTGCGTTTTACCCATTCACCGGTTTCAACCGGAACAGTGGACTTTTCCACGATCAACTTATATCCGGTCATGCAATGTGCGATATTACGTGCCACATTCTCGATCCCGGTCAGGTCGGCCTCACCGTTTCCTTTGGCAGGGGTCCCTACGGTAATAAAAATGACCTCGGCCTTTTTTACCGCGCTTTTTAAATCGCTGTTAAAAAAGAGCCTTTTCTTTCTGACGTTCTTTTTGATCAGGTCTTCCAGGCCCGGCTCATAAATAGGCACGTGGCCTGTTTTTAAATGCCGGATCTTCTGGGCGTCATTATCCACGCAGATAACTTTATTACCAAGCTCTGCAAAACAGGTGCCGGTAACCAAGCCTACGTATCCTGAACCGATTATCGTAATATTCATTTTACTTTTAAGGAGTTTCTGATGTGGTGGCGGTCCTGGGCTCGTTATAGCTCTGGTTAAAATCAAAGCCATATTCAGGGAAGGCCTTCAGGCGGAAAATAAACCAAATAGTCGAACCGTGGTCCTTACTGATATTATACGTGAGGTCCAATTCCCAGCAATGCAGGTCTCTGGAAATAGAATATTCCTGTTCTTCAAATCCCCTTTCCCGGACGCTGGCGAATTGATAACGCTCGTAGATACGGAATTTCCATTTGGGATTGATCCTCCAGATCAACTGCGAGGTCATCGCCTTTCCGCCGTTCCTTTCATAACGATGGCCGATACCAAAAGACCTATCCTTGATATCTTTCTTGCCCAGCCTGGTGTTCAAATCTATATTCACTTCCTTGAAATACCCTTCTTTCGGCCCATACCTGGCATCCGATTCAATACGCAACCAATCCAAAGGATTTAATTCTAAGTCATAATTTATGTCTGAAAAGCCCTTCCCGTCGATCTCTTGGCGCTTCAGGTTATAATCCGTAAAAACCCTGAATAACGC
>JAQUNK010000057.1 GCA_028717645.1 Candidatus Omnitrophota bacterium | reverse complement strand
AGTTGCTCCGGGTTCATTTCGCCCAAGCCCTTATAGCGTTGTATGTTCATTCCTTTTTTGGCCAGGGTCTTGATAAACTGCAGGATCTCGCGTAAAGAGAAAAAGTCAAAATGCTCTTTTGCCCCGCTTAAACGATAACTCGGCTTGGGCTTTGTTTCTTTTTCCTTTACCGACTTAAGTTCTTCCGGCGGAAGCAATTCATAAGTAGCCACATCCAGGCCAAGCTTTTCCAGCCGCTGCACGATCTCTTCAATATCCTTTGCTTCATAGATTTCTACAAAATCAGCTTTATTTTCGGCTTCATCGCCCAGAAGGCTGCTTAACTCATTGTCTGTGTAGGCAAATTGGGATTTATGCTCCACTTTGACCATATAAATAGGTAGTTTTTTGGTCTTAGGATGCTCCATTTGCATATATTTTGCCAATTTTACTCCACGTTTGCCCAAAGAGTGCTCCACGTACTCTAATTGGGATAAAAGCCTGAGGATTTCCTTAAATTGGCTGTCGTTAAACTCTTTTTTATCCTTCAATCTCGCCAGGCTAAAGCCTTCCCTGCCCAATTCAAAAAGCAGGTTGTTCATCTGTTCTTCAGTCTGGATATATTCCTCGCGGTTACCGCTTTTCATCTTATACAAAGGCGGCTGGGCAATATACACGTAACCATCCTTGACCAGCTGCGGCATCTGGCGATAGAAAAAGGTCAAAAGCAGCGTACGGATATGGCTGCCGTCGACATCCGCATCAGCCATGAGCACAATTTTATGGTAGCGCAGCCTGGCAATGTCAAACTCTTCATGAATACCTGTGCCCAGGGCAGTAATAATCGTGCGGATTTCTTCATTACTTAAAACTTTATCCGGTGCGGCCTTTTCTACGTTCAAAATTTTTCCCTTGATAGGAAGTATCGCCTGGAACCTGCGGTCCCTACCCTGCTTGGCTGAACCACCGGCAGAATCACCTTCGACAATATAAAGTTCGCATTGCGCCGGGTCGCGTTCAGAACAATCCGCGAGTTTTCCGGGCAGGCCCGCGCCCTCAAGTGCGCCTTTCCTGCGGGTCAGTTCGCGCGCTTTACGCGCTGCTTCCCTGGCGCGAGAGGCCAAAATAACCTTGTCCACGATCTTATTGCCGATCGAGGGATTTTCTTCGAAATAACTCGACAACGACTCGAAGGCGAACGAAGAAACGATACCTTCAATTTCCGAATTGCCTAACTTGGTCTTGGTCTGGCCCTCGAATTGCGGATTGGGCAACTTCAAACTGATCACCGCGGTCAAGCCTTCGCGCACATCGTCCCCGCTGATCACCATATTTTCCTTGAGCATATTTTTGTTTTTGGCGTATTGGTTGATCACGCGGGTAAGCGCGGTCTTAAAGCCGGTCAGATGCGAGCCGCCTTCAATGGTATTGATGTTGTTGGCGAAAGAAAACATGGTTTCAGTATAACTATCGTTATACTGCAGGGCGACTTCCAGGACCACATTATCTTTTTCTTTTTCGAAATAGATCACCTTGTTGTGCAGCGGATTTTTATTCTTGTTCAAATGCTCTACGAACTGCACGATGCCGCCCTTAAATTCGAACAGGGCTTCTTTGTCCGTACGCTCGTCGCTTAATTTGATCTTCAGGCCCTTGTTCAGGAAAGCCAGCTCTCTTAAACGCTGGGAAAGGATATCATAAGAATATTCGATGGATTTGAAAATACTGCGGTCCGGTTTAAAGGTGATCTTGGTGCCGGTAGAAGAGGTTTTGCCGATAGTGGTGAGCTTCGACGCGGTCTTGCCAAGCTCGTAACGCTGATGATAGATCTTGCCGTCCCTTTTTACCTCAGCGTCCATCCATTCGGAAAGCGCGTTGACGCAGGATACGCCCACGCCATGCAAGCCGCCGGCGACTTTATAGACGCGGTGATCGAATTTACCTCCGGCGTGTAAGGTGGTGAGCACGACCTCGATGGCCGGTTTCTTTTCGGTCTTGTGTATGTCTACGGGGATACCGCGGCCATTGTCGCTTACGCTCACACTGTTGTCAGAATGTACCTCGACCTCTATGGTGTCGCAATATCCGCCGAGCGCTTCGTCGACGGAATTATCCACCACCTCGTAAACCAAATGGTGCAGGCCGCGCGTAGCAGTATCGCCGATATACATCGCCGGCCGGCGGCGCACCGCCTCAACACCCTCGAGCACCTGGATGGTAGTGGCATCGTAGACCTTATCCTTGGGCTTCTCTATTGCCGGTGCGGCCTCTTTTTCTATTTTGTTCTTTTGTTTCAACTGACCTCTCCTATGCGCAGGCGTATATCCTTTAACCCCAGGCCATCGGTTAGTTGTTGTTTTTTTAAACTAAGCGCGTAGAGCCAAACGGATGAATCCACATTAAAGGTGGCAACTCCCTGCTTTACATTACACAATTTTATATGCTTTAATTCCTTTTTGGTCAAGAACTTTTTCAGATTCTCTTGTGGATCGTCTTCTTTTTTATCCTTGAGCCGCCGGATAAGCCTATCGACCGCAGAACCGATTCTTTCCATTATTTTTAACCCAGGCGCATCGGCAATACGATATAAAGATAATTATCTTTGCGCACTACCGCGGGCTTATCTGCTTCGGTAACTTCAATGTTCACGCTATCGTCTTCCAGGTTTTTCAGCACATCGATTAAATACGCGGGGTTAAACCCGACCACCAGTTCCTTGCCACTGTATTCCGCCGGGACCTCTTCCCTGGATTCGCCCACGTCCGGTGTAGACTTAGAAACGACGATACGATTTTTAAAAACCTCCAGTTTCACCGCCTGAAAATCCGGTGTAGATAAAATGGCTGCACGGCGCACGGCCTGCAAAAATTGCTCCCGCTCCACTTTGATTTTATTCTCCGAGCCAGTAGGCACCACCGCCTGATAGTCGGGGAACTCTCCCTCCAGGAGGCGGGAGACAATAGTCACCCTGCCTAAGGTAAACATCGCCTGATTCTGGCCCAGGATCAAAGAAAGCTCA
>JAQUNK010000056.1 GCA_028717645.1 Candidatus Omnitrophota bacterium | reverse complement strand
TCGCATCTGTGGCGGTTGGTGAGGACCGCCGGATATGACCGCAGCAATGCCAAGCCCGTATTCTTGTGCATGAAGTGCTCTAAAGAGAAAACAGATGCCCTCAGGCAGAAAGGTATTCCGGTCAGGGGTAAAAGCGGGTGAGTGAAAATAATTTTATCCGGCGCTCCATATTAAGCGCATGTTCTTTTATCAAGGAATCGGTATTCTCCGATGAGTATGCCGCTAGATCCGGCTTCTTGCAGGCGCGCGATGCACGGATAAAGATCCTGATCATTTTTTCGCTCCTTCTGGCGATCTTGTTTTCCCGCAGCATCATTTTTCTTCTCTCGATGTATATGCTCTGCCTTTCGCTCGCCGTGGCCTCTTCGATAAATATCGGTTTTTTCCTGAAACGCACCTGGGTCTTCATCCCGTTATTCTCCCTATTTCTGGCCCTGCCTGTGCTTTTTGATGTCTTTAGCCCCGGTGAACCCTGGTTGAATTTTAAATTACTCGGGCTCTCGTTAAATATTACCCGGCAGGGGATCTTAAGCGCAGGGTTCTTCTTTATACGTGTTTTAACCTCTGTGTCCTTATGTGTGCTTTTGGTTTTGACCACCAGGCACTACGTTTTACTAAAGGCCCTACGCGTCTTCGGGGTGCCGCAGATCTTTGTGATGACTTTGGGAATGTGCTATCGTTATATCTACCTTTTTCTCGAAATAATCCAGAATACCTACCTGGCCATAAAGAGCCGGGTACAATTCGTTTCTTCATTAAAAAGCGGGCAGGGTATCGTCGCCTGGAACATTGCCGGGCTCTGGCAACGTTCTTACGCCATGCATAATGAAGTATATGCCGCCATGCTTTCCCGCGGATATTCCGGTGAGCCCAGGGTAATGGATGAATTCCGTACTACTTTTAAGGATTGGTTGTGCCTGGGCATAGCGGCCCTGATATTTATTTTAAGTTTATGGCAAAAACAGTATTTGCATTAAAAGAAATTTATTTTTCCTATTTGAAGAAATTTCCCGCATTGTGCGGGGTGGACCTGGCTATTGAGGAGGGTTCCAAGGTCGCCCTGATCGGCGCCAACGGTTCGGGTAAGTCTACACTTTTACACCTGCTTGACGGCCTCATCTTTCCCGACAGAGGTTCGTTCAGTGCTTTTGGCAGGGAATTGAAAGAGCGCGACTTTAGCGACGAAAAATTTTCCCGCGATTTCAGAAAAAAAGTGGGCCTGGTTTTTCAGAATGCCGATGTGCAGTTATTTTGCCCGACGGTAAGAGAAGACATCGTTTTTGGGCCGCTACAACTGGGCATGGGTAGAGAGGAGATAGAAAAACGCCTCCAGAGGCTGGTTGATATTCTGCAGATCAAGGACCTGCTTACACGCCCGCCGCATCAGTTGAGCATAGGTGAAAAACGCAAAGTGGCCATTGCCTCGACGTTGGTCATCGGGCCGGAAATACTCATCCTGGATGAGCCTACTGCCGGGCTCGACCCGCTGACCGTCAGGCATATTATCGATCTGCTCAACGAAGAAAATGCCGCCGGGAAGACGATCGTCACCGCAACGCATGACCTGCACCTCGTAGAAGAGATGTCCGAACTGGTTTTTGTCTTTAGTCAGGCCAGGCGCATAGTCACCAGCGGCTCTCCCGAAGCCATACTCAGAGATACTGCATTGCTGGAGGCACACAATCTCGTGCATATCCACAGCCACAAGCATAAAGATAAGATACACGTCCATCCCCACGCACATTGGGAACACCATAGCGAGAGTTAATATCTCTTGACCTCATCCAGCCTACGCTATAGAATAAATACCAATTAGTAAGCAGCTTCCTGAAAGGTTTATTTTTATCAGGAGTGCATTATGGTGGTAAATTTTAGCAATATATAATTAGTAGCGAACCCAAGCCTTGCGTGAATCGCCTAAGGCTTGGGTTTTTTGTTTTTGAGGGGACTAATGATCTTAAAAAAGGTAAATTTTCTTCAATTCTTGACGGTTGTTATCCTAGTGTTGATTTGTCTGGGGCTGGATATTTATTCTCATACTGCCCTCAAGGCCAGGTTCCTGTATACCCCGGTATTTTATATACCTATTGTTCTGGCTGCCGCCTGGTGGGGCTTAAAAGGCGGTTTTTCCGTAAGTTTAATTTTAACCTGCCTGTACCTGGGCATCAATTTTTCGAGCCTGGACGCAGTTGATCTATCAAGAGGTTTTGTTTTTGTTTTCGTGGGCCTCATTACTGGTATAGTGACTGAGCAGAATAAGGAGGCGCATAAAAAATTATTGCAAGAAAAAGAAATAGCGCAACGCTACTTAGATATCGCCGGAGTTATGTTTGTGGTTATCAACACGGACGAGAGGGTGGCTTTAATCAACAAACGGGGATGCGACCTCTTGGGCTATACGCAGGATGAGATTATCGGCAAGAATTGGTTCGATAATTTTGTTCCGGAAAAAACCAGAAACGAAATGAGGTCCGTTTTTAGAAGAATAATGGCAGGAGAGATCGGTTTATTCGGCTATTTCGAAAATCCGATTTTGACCAGGAGCAGGGAAGAAAGAATTATCAGTTGGTATAACACGGTAAATAGGAATGAGGCGGGAGAAATTATTGCCACGCTTAGTTCCGGCCTGGACATCACCGAGCGTAAGCGTTCGGAAGAGATACTCGCAGAATCAGAGAATAAATTCAAAACGATCTTCAATAATGCTTTTGACGGCATAATTTTGGTCGATGTTGAAGACAAGAGATTCTATTTAGGCAACAGAAGTTTCGCTGAGCTTCTTGGCTATAGCGAAGAAGAGATCCCGAGATTGGGAGTTGAGGATATCCATTTCCCCAAAGATATGCCCATTATTCTGGAAAGGTTCCAGCAGTTGGCCGAAGGCAAGATTCCCATAGCCAATAACCTGCCGGTAAAAAGAAAAGACGGGAGCCTTTTTTATGCTGATATTAGTGCTGCCAAAGTAACTTTAGGAGGGCGGGTCTATCTGCTGGGTATATTCAGGGACGTTACTGTGCACAATGCCGCCCAAAAAATACTGATGGCTTCGGAAACAAAATACCGCAGTATTATTAATACCGCCAAAGACGGTTTCTGGCATGTAGATGCCCGGGGGCATTTTTTGGATATAAACCTGGCAGCTTGCCGGATGCTGGGTTATAACAGGGAAGAGCTATTGAAAATGAAGATAGCGGATATCGAAGCAGTTGAGAAGCCGGATGACATCATCGGTCGTATCAATAAAGTGAAAGATGCCGGCGGCGAATGCTTTGAAAGCCGGCACAGGCGTAAAGACGGCAGTATCATCGATGTTGAGATAAGCACTAATTTTATAAAGGACATAGAAGGGGTGGAAGGTATTTTCGTATTTGTCCAAGATATTACTGCGCGAAAAAAGGCCGAAGAGCGTTTAAGGGAATCAGAAAATAAATTCAGGAATTTGGTGGATAAGTCGTTGTTCGGCGTCTACCTTATAGCAGGAGAAGAACTGATATTCAAATATGTTAATCCTAAACTGGCAGAGATATTTGGTTATAGCGCAGAGGAATTGATCGAGAAGAAAGGGCCTGTTGATGTAGTCTTTAAGGATGATTGGCCCCTGGTAAGGGAAAACCTAAAGAAAAGAATTTCTGGGAATGTGGAATCCATGCATTATGAGTTTAGAGGCGTAAAAAAGAGCGGAGAGCCCATAGATCTGGAAGTCTACGGCTCAAAAACAATATTTTCAGGCGCGCCTGCTGTGATCGGAGGCTTATTGGATGTTACCGAGCGTAAACGCAAGGAAGAAGAGCTAAAAAAGGCCTACGCCGAACTTAAAGTAGCCGAAAACCATCTTATCCAGGCAGAGAAGATGCGGGTAGTCGGAAGCCTCGCCAGCGGGATCGCCCATGAGGTAAAAAATCCCCTGTCGATATTGCTGCAGGGTGTGGATTATTTTGAGAGAAATATTAAAACAAAAAATAAGGATATTTTGCTTGTGATCGGGCAGATGAAACACGCCATAGAAAGGGCGAATAATATTGTCAAGGGCCTGCTTGATTTTTCTACGATATTTAAAATGGAGAATAGCGTGGCAGACCTGAATTCCATAACAAAGAATTGCCTGTCTTTGTTAAAGAACGAATTTCTCCAATATAATATCCGGATCGTCGAAGAAACCCAGAGTAATATCCCTAAGGTAGAAGTAGATGTGAATAAAATAGAGCAGGTGTTTATCAATTTACTGATGAA
>JAQUNK010000055.1 GCA_028717645.1 Candidatus Omnitrophota bacterium | reverse complement strand
GACTGCCCGGCAGAGAAACGCCTTAAATTAAGGTATGAAAAGTTCAGAAAAATAGGAGTTTTTGCGTGATCGAGCAAAGGCTTTTATTTTTAGGCCTGCTGAAAGAAAGCCCCAAGCACGGATACGAAATAAAAAAACGCATCAAGGATATTCTTTCTACCTTTGCGGGGGTTGAGCCGAAATCGATCTACTATCCGTTGAGGAAGCTCGAAGAGGAAGGGTACCTGGATAAAAGAATCACCAAGGCCGGGCGCCGGCCCGAGCGTTTTGTCTACTCGCTTACCCCCAAAGGAGAGGCAAAATTCAAGGAATTATTGAACAAGAGCCTCATCGAATTCAAGAGGCCGTTATTTAACCTGGATTTATCGCTTTATTTTTTACCTTATATAAAGCCTGAATTTTCCCGTCGCCGTTTGAAGGCCAGGATACAGCTTTTAAACCGGCTGATCAAAGGACTAAAAGACTTCAGCACGCTTGAAAAACAAAAAAAGACTTCATCATACCTTCTGTCCATACTGGAGCATAATCTGTTTATGATCCAGGCCGAGGTGCGGTTCTTAAAGCAACTGATCGAGAACCTGTAACCAGAATTTTCGTAAAAACTAAGAGGTATTTTAAGGCATGAAAATATCGCCCCTTTTTCATCCGGTAACGTATAAAGAATCCTATTTAGAGGTGCTGGATGAGACGCGCCTGCCTGAAAAGCAGCTTTATATTAAGGTAAGGAATTTGACCCAGGCGCTTTTCTGCCTTAAAGAAATGAAAACCAGGGCCTATGGCCAGGTCCTTTTGTTCTATTATTTCCTCCTGCTCGACGCCAAACAGAATAAAATAAAAAATTCAAAACAATTCAATGCGCGGCTCAATTTCCTCACCGCCAAATTCTTAAAGGCCCGCCCTACTTTCGGTTTTGCGCAGTTCCAGAACCACCTTAAATACCTGGCCCAAGGGATAAAAAAAGAGGACGATTTTTTAAAGGGCCTAGAAAAAGGGGTAATTAGTTATATATATTCCGTCGAGCGTGCGCGGCTGTCCCGCGTAAAGGCACTGTGCAAGCTTTTGCCTGAGAACCCCAAGATAATGACCATCTGTAATGTAAGCGGAGAGCTGGTTGTTCTGGCGGAAGAGTTGAAGAAGCAGGGCCGCTATGTCGAATTCTTCGTATCGGAAACGCGGCCTTATTTACAGGGTTCGCGGATCAGCGCCTGGGAATTGAACCAGGCGGGTTTTAAGGTGCATCTTTTTTCGGATATCCAGGCAGCAGTCGTCTTTTTAAAGAATAATATCAGCGCGGTGGTCACAGGCTCTGACCGTTCAACCAGGGAAGGGGATATCATCAATAAAATAGGCACGTATTCTTTAGCCGTATTGGCGCGGCACTTCAATGTCCCTTTTTATTCCTTTACCCAGCCGCCGGGTGCGACGCGTTCGATAAAAGACATTGAGATAGAATTCCGCCCGAGCGAGGAGTTATTAAAATTCGGCAACAAGCTTATCGCCCCCAAGGCGCAAAAGGCGCTCTATCCGGCCTTCGACATCACGCCGGCGGAATATATTACCAAACTTATCTGTTTTGACGGTGTTTTTAGCCCTGAGGAGTTCAAAAAGAAATGGCGAAAATGAACGATTTCATGCTTCTTTGGGGGTATCCCGAAGAGGGCTTTTTAAAAGAACACGCCAGCGATAGCAACCTGATTATCTGCGAAATGCGGCCGGGTTTATGGGGGCTACGTTATCTGAGCAGGAAATTAAAGCGTTCGACGCTGGTAAGCGATAATACCCTGGGCTTTCTTTTCTTCAAGAAGATGATAAAAGAAGTCCAGCTTTTTTATCAGGACAGGGATAGTTTTGGCTATATTTTTTCTCCGGGAAGCCTGACGGTGATTATCCTGGCTAAAAGGCACAATGTGCCCATCAGGTTGTTAAAAGGGGCAGCACCGCTGAGATCGAAGAACGAAGACGCCAGTGCGCTTTCTTTTCTGGGTAAGTCCGTAACGGCAAAAGGCGTCATTCCGATCATTCCTGAGACAGAATTCGGTGATTATAAGTTCCTGGAAGGGCACTTATAAAAAGTTCCTAAGAGGTTATTTTTCTAACTGTTTTATTCCAGCAAAAACTTAATTTTTCCTTGACAAACCGGGATTTTTCGGTAAAATTTATAGATAAATTTTAATAGTAAAATTTTACTATATTAAAGGGGATGAAGCTTATGGAATGGGAAAAACAGACAGAGGAAAAGTTTAAAAACATGGTCGCCAAGATACCTATTTTCCACCGGCACATCGCCGAAGAGGCAGTGGTGAAAAGGGCGGAAGATAATGCTAAGGCCCGGGGAGCAGTGCGTATCACAGAAGAAGACGTGGTTTCCGCATTCTTCTGTGACGTGCCTTCGCCATTTTATAGCATGATGATCCGGCTCCTGGAGCAGGGTGGATTCGACTATAAAAAATACGGATTCCCTAAAAACGCTAATTCTAAATGAACCCCGCACCTTCTTTACATTCAATATGTTTTTGCAAAGAAGAACGGGGATAGAATAAGGAGAAGGTGTAGAGTGAAGATAGCGGTCATCGGCGCGGGCGCAATCGGGGCACTTGTCGCAGGGTACCTTAAATTAACCGGTGCGGATGTTTCTCTCGTCGCCAGAGAAGATGCCGCTAGCGCCATCAATACGCATGGCTTAAAGTTAAGCGGAGCGAGGGGTAGTTTTAACGTAAAGATCGCCGCAGCGTTAAATTTGGATCATTCACCTGATTTGGCCATCCTGGCGGTGAAGACGCAGGACATCGAAGCGGCGCTGGCCCAGAACCTGAAATTTATTAAAACCGCAGCTCTTTTGACCACGCAAAATGGTGTGGCAGCCGATGAGATCGCCAGTAGGTTTGTCGCGAAAGAAAATATTATTTCCAGTATCGTGATGTTCGGCGCCACCTATTTAAAACCGGGCGAGGTCGTGCATAATTTCGAAGGCAGCTGGATACTGGGAAAGGCTTTTGCCGGAAATGACGATACGCTAAAGAAAATAGGTGCAGCGTTAAATAAAATTTTTCCCGTGGTCCTGGCGCCGGATATAAAAGGCATGAAATACCTGAAAGTTTTCGTGAACGCCAATAACTGTATTCCCGCGATATTGGGCAGAAGTATGCAGGAGGCGTTTTCCGAGGTAGAAATAGCCAGGATCGGTATTGCTATTTGGAAAGAGGGCCTGGGCCTGGTGAAGAAGGCCGGCGTAAAATTGGAATCGCTTCCGGATTTTCCGCTTGAGCGCCTGGAGAAGCTTACGGCCATGCCTACCCAAGAGGCAGCAAAAATATTTTCCGGGATCATGTCCGGGCTGAGCGCCGTCCCGCTTTACGGTTCGATTTTACAGAGTATCAAACGCGGGAAAAGTTCGGAAATAGATTATTTAAACGGCGAATTCGTCAGGCTTGCCCGGGAAAACGGTCTCGAAGCTACGCTAAACAAGGTATTGGTAGAAATGGTGCATAAAGTAGAAAAGGAAAACAGGTTTTTTAGCAAGGAAGAATTATTAGAAGCCACGAAGGGCCTGGTGAACTAAAAATGAAAAAGGTAAATTCTCCGTTTCCTAAATTAAAACTCACCGTAACCGGCGTTTACGGTAATTGTTACCACGGCTATAAAGTCGGCGAAGAACTTATCCTGGAAGATTTTACCCATCCGCCGGAATTTTTCTGCCTAGGCCTGGCGCACGCGCTTTTTCCGGTAATTTACGCGCTTAGTTTCGGCGCAAAATTCCCTTTTCGCGACAACCAGCGTTCTTTATCGGTCACTTGTCCCGACGGAGGGAAGCTGGAATTCAAGGCGGAGATACTCGATAAGAACGGAAAAGTAGAAGCGTTGCCTAAGGATCCGAACTTCAAGGGCCCGAACCCTAAAAAAATGGTCGTTGAAGTAGTAAAGGCGAAGGGTAAATGTACCTTTGGTTATAAAGTGGGCGATAAGTGGGAAACTACGGGTTTAAAATGCATCCCTAACTTTTGCGGCGCAGCCTTTCATTGTGCATTCCCGGCGCTGTTCGCGCTTAATTTCGGGGCAAGCTTTCCTTTTATGGAAGACCCCAGCGCGATCAGTACAGTTGCTTGTCCCGACGGAGGAAATATTATTTTTAAGATATCCAGAGTAAAGGAGTGAAATGGCAAAAAGAAGAGTGGTGATTACGGGTGTCGGCGTAGTATCGCCTAACGGCATAGGCAAAGAACGGGTTTTTCAGGCGATGACGCAGGGAAAGTCCGCGGTCAAATTGGTGGACGGATTTGACGTTTCCGTCTTTAATACCAAGATCGCCGCAGAGGTAAGGGATTTTGATCCCTTTAAACTGGGGCTTAGCCATGATGAGGCCATGCGCATGGACCGCTATGTGCAATTCGCCGTGGCCGCCTCCAAAATGGCGGTCGAAGATAGCAAACTTAACTTGAGCAAAGAGGATCCCGAGCGGATCGGAGTTTCCCTGGCCAATGCCATCTGCGGCACAAAATATATGGAAGAGGAATTTGCCCTGGTCACCGAAGACGGAAAATATCCTATTGATCCGTCCAAGGTCAGGCCTGACCTCTACGATGCGGCGATGTTCAATACCCCGTCTATAGAAATCAGCGCCCGCTATGGCTTAAAGGGTGTCTGTAATACCCTTTCTACAGGCTGTACCGCCGGAACAGATTCTTTGGGCTTCGGCCTGGAAACTATTCAGGATGGCGAGCAGGACATTATGATCACCGGTGCTGCGGAAGCGCCGATCACGCCGATCAC
>JAQUNK010000054.1 GCA_028717645.1 Candidatus Omnitrophota bacterium | reverse complement strand
CGAATCGAAAATCTTCCACGCTCAAATTTCAAATTTCGATTTTCGATTCTCCGCTTTTTTGCGAAGCAAAAAACGGAGAGGCAGGGATTCGAACCCTGGTACCCTTGCGAGTAACACGCTCTCCAAGCGTGCGCTTTCAACCGCTCAGCCACCTCTCCAAAAAATTTTCACAGCAAAGAACGAAGCAGAACGGAGAGTGGAGGATTCGAACCTCCGGTCATCTTACGACGACAACGGTTTTCGAGACCGCCGCTTTCAACCGCTCAGCCAACTCTCCAAAAAATTTTAATGTAAAACCGGATTACCCTAAGTTGGGGCGTCTGCCTTTGTTCGCTTTTTTCGAACGCCAATTCAACTTTCCACGACGTTTTCTTTTTCCCATGATTATCTCCTCATTTATAAAGCCCTGCACCTTTATCACAAAGATGCAGGGCTTTCGACTATGCTGTTAAACTAAAATTAATATTTGAAATATTGAGGAGGGATCGCCTGGCTGATATATCTGACCGCCTCAATAATACAAATACGAATGGCTTTTTCCGTAGGGGTATTGGCATATCCTCCCAAGCCCGCGCCCAGCCCCCATCCACCGCCCCAGCCGCCGATAATGCCGCCGGAGACATCTGTCGCCGAACCCTGCACGCGCGTCGAAGCCAGGATCTCGGAGGTCGAGGTATCGATGATCCTTAGGTCCAGCGCCATGTGTGCCTTATTCATCGAGCCGCCGATCAGCCCGCCCAAAATACCACCGCCGACCCCGCCGTAACCACCAACTCCTGCCCCGCCGCCGGAAGCAAAAGGCTCGAATTCCGTTACTGCAGCAGAAATAACGATATCTGCGGTCTTGATCTGCCCTCGTTGCACACTACCTGCCTGGGCTGCGCCCGAAGCAGCCAATTCCTGCTCTTGCATCACCGCACCCAAGGCCTGTCTTTCGACGACGCTGAAACGATTACTGTTCATCAACGCCGTAACCAACATTTCCCTCAGGCCCGAACCGATCTCCCAGCTGGCCTTTGCCGCTTTAACATCAAAATTCGCCACTGCCACCCGTGCCTTCGGCCCTGAATAAGGCGGCAGGGGCTGCGCTCCAGCAGTATTATCCACTTGCGCCTGCGGTTGTGTCATCGTAGCACAACCGGTAATCCCTAAAATAAATAAAAACATGCCCATCAAGCGCAATGCCCTCATTTTCTATTTACCTCCTTCTTTGGTCAGATTGGATATTATCTTCGCTGCCAGATCTACGGCGGAATTCGATAATGCCTCTTTACCTGCTGCAACAACATCTATATTCGCACTGCTGCCTATTGCATCTAAATTAGCAATAACCACGCCATCTTTTGTGCGGATCAACTTTGCCGTTGCGTTCGCATAACATGGCCGCACATCTTGGCCGGCCATGCTGCTGCCGCAAGACGCCGTTGCCTTTCCTAAAACCAAGTAATCTGCGCGGGCGATCTGACCCAGGTGCAGCGCCTCTTTATTGCCTAAATTAACCACGCGGGACGCCCTCTCTTTTTTGGCAATATTGTGCACGAGGGAAGGATCAATAATTTGAAAACCTAAGTCCTTCAGCAGTTTGGCGAGGTTTGTTTCCATTGCGGACGATCCGGATTCGCCCGCCCACCAATTAAGTGCCGGCCCTTGGATATTCTGTTCGGAGATCAAAAGCAGTATCTTGGCCTTTGGCTTATCCGGCTGGCCTTGGGCGTAACCCAAACCGGCGGCCAGGGCAATGCACAAAGACAGAATAAACAGGCGTTTCATCTCTTGTAATTAAGTTGTTTTTTAGTAAGGGGAGATATATTTACTACTATTCATTTCGGCCTCGGGCAAGGAAAGCCCTGTGTCTTCGGCCCTTTCTATGGCTATCTTTTTCGCAAGGTTTACGCCCGCTTCACTGACAGTATAATCTACGCTGATATTATCCCCGGGCTTTATATCCAATAACGACTGCACTCCTTCAAAAGCCGTATCGCTATCCACACCGACGGTAAATTCTTTTTCTTCCAGGCTATCTTCGTTTGTGTATTTAAGCTTGACCTGGTTGTCCGCAACATCTACTGAAACGACCTCTCCCCAGATCCACTCTGTAGCTTGTTCAGTTTGGGCTTCTTCGCTCGGGGCGGTTTCCTGAATGGGTGTAGTTTCTAAGGCAGGGGTGGCTTCCTGTGTTGGGACGGCTTCTTGAACTGAAGAATTCCCTTGCGGCTCTTGGCAATTAGCCAAAGACACAAAGAAAATAGATGCGCTAAAAATACAGGTCATCAGCCATAATTTTTTAAGATTTACGGACATGCTCCCCTCCTTTGTATTTAACCGTTATAAGTTAACACAACTTGGTTTGCTTGTCAATGAATTAAGGCCCGGTCTTTAACTTTTCAGGCAGGGATTCTCCCGGGTTGAGCACTCCGCCGGAAATAATAATCTTGAGGGCGTCTTCTATGCTGATGTCCAATAAGATCGCTTCCTGGCGGGGGACGAGGACATAATAACCGGACAAAGGGCCCGGGGTATTGGGAACGAAAACATTCAAAAAATCCGCTTTCAGGACCTCTTTGGCCTTGGGCATGCCCTCATTAGTGATAAACCCCAAGGACCAAAGCCCTTTCCTGGGATACTCCACTAAAACTACCTTCTTGAAAGCGAGCTCTTTAGCGGAAAAGAAGAAATCTACTATTTGTTTTAAGGGAGGGTAAATTTGCTTTAACAACGGCAGGTTTTCGAAACGATGCCCTAACCAATGCACAAATTTCTTTCCCAGGAAGTTCTTCGCGACTACGCCGAATAGCAGGATCACAAGCAAGAATAAAAGAATACCCAGTCCCGGGATGTAGAACCCAAGTTTAGCTTTTAGATAGGCATTGATGAAACGGCCAAGAAGCCCGTCGGTAAAAACAAAAATGATCAGGAGGATATAACAGGTCCCGAAAAGCGGCAAAGAAATCGCCAGGCCGGTAAAAAAATAATTCCGCAGGCTTACAAAAAACTTATTGTTCATAAGAGGCTCTTCCCCGCGTTTCTTAAAAGACCATACCTATCGTATATTTAAGGAAAAGCGGGTGTGTTTTAGGAATGGTGCCTATTCTTTTGCAATCGCAAAAGTAATCAATGCAGCCAGAACTAATAATGGCCCGACACAGCCCTTGACCAGGACCAATAGATCATAACGCCAAACCAGGATCGCCCAGATGCCTAATATTAAAAGTACCAGACCCACGATAATTTTTAATGCGGCTGAAGCCATATCTTTCCCTCCTTTTATCTCTTTTCTCGCTTTAAGCACCCACTTCTGTTTCCAGCTTTTGCTTACTTTTCCAGCGCCGGTGGATCCAACCCCATTCCGCCGGGTACTTTCTGATATATGCCTCAATGATGACAGTGAGACGCTGAATATTTATCTTAAGTGTTTCTTCGTAATCCTTACCCTGCTCAAGTTCCATTTCCGGTTCAACGATGATCTTATGCGTATCATCCGGCTGGCGGACGATAAAACAGGGCATGATCGCCGCGTGTGTGCGCATGGCCAGGACCACTGGGCCGGGAGCAGTGGCGGCTTTTTGTCCGAAAAAATCTACGAATACTCCACCCCCTGAACCAAAATTCTGATCAATGAGCAGGAATAAAAGTCCATTACTTCTCAAGGCCTTAAGGCAATTTTCCGTGCATTCCTTCAGCGGTTTGGTATAGATGGTTTTGATCCCCATGCGGCTGCGTTTCTGATAAAAAAGTTTTTCTGCCCGCTCGTCGCGCATGTATTTCATCACGCCGAAAACCGAATATCCTTCCAGGCTCAATCTCGAAAGCATCAGGGGAAAATTACCGAAGTGTGCGCTGATCAAAATTACACCCTTGCCTTTTTCCAGCGCCTTGTCCAGATGTTCCTTACCTTCTATGGTGACCAGCCTCTTAAGCAACCTGGGCTTCTCCATCAGGTAGACCAGCTCTAAGCCGGACTTGCCGATGAACCCGAAACAATCCTGGGCGATCTTCTTGATCTCGGCAGCGGTTTTTTCCCTGCCAAAAGCAATGGTCAAGCTCTCCAGGGCGATCTCACGCTGTTTTTTAGCTAACCTGTACCCTAAAAAGGCAAAGCTATTGCCGATCCAATAGATCAGCCTAAGCGGCAACATCCTGCATATCAAAGAGCTACAGATTAATCCCGCATAACCGAAACTACGACCTATGTTTGTAAGAAATTTTTTACGATCCATGAAATTAGTGAGAAGATTATAGCAAAACTGCCGTCGATTTCAAGCGAAATAATGGTAGCTTCAACCGGTGTTGAGGTACTTTAATAATAGCCCCAACCGGATTTGAACCGGTGTTTAATGGCTGAGAACCATCCGTCCTAGACCAGGCTAGACGATGGGGCCGTGAGGAATTTGTTAACCTATTTTAATCAATTGCGTCGGCCAGGTCAACAAATTTATTGCCCGGCACTTAAGATTATGTTATGATTTTTTTATGTCCATTTGGGTAGGAGTAGGCGTAAGCACGAATAAAGAACCTGCTACCGCGGCCAAGGAGGCCCTGGAAAAGGCCAGATTAAAAATTATCACCCGCGAAAAGATAGACCTGGCGATGGTCTTCAGCACGCTTGGCCTCTCTACTCTTTCCTTGGTCAAAACGATTTCCAAATACCTGCGCGGCACGCCGCTCGTAGGCTGTTCCACCGCGGCGATCATCTCTAACCTGGGAATTTCCCTGACCGGTGTAATCGTTATCCTGTTCAGCTTTGAAGACGCGACCTGGAATGTCGCACATATCAACAACATGCGCGCCATGACACCACTAGCCTCCGGAGAAGAATTGGGTAACCGGCTGCTCTATGGCTATATGGGCCAGCACCACCGCGAGCTGGGCCTGCTTTTTTCCGACGGGCTCAACGAAAACGGCTCCCTCCTGCTAAAAGGCCTGCAGCAAAAACTGGGCCTGAGCTTTCCTATATTCGGAGCCGCTGCCTCTGATAATTTTAATTTCCTAAAGACTTATTTATACTATAATGAGGATATCTTCAGTGATGGCGCCATTGGTGTACTGCTCGGCGGAAAATTAAAATTCGGCCTGGGGGTCAGGCACGGATGGAGGCCGCTGGGAAAACTACGCCGGGTAACCAAATGTTCGGGCAACACTATCAAAGAAATAGAAAATAAGCCGGCGGTCGAACTTTATAAAGAATACTTTGCCAAGGAAGCTGCGGAATTAAAAAAAG
>JAQUNK010000053.1 GCA_028717645.1 Candidatus Omnitrophota bacterium | reverse complement strand
CCGAAGGCTGCGTGGTAAAACAGTCGGCAGTGAGCCCTAAAATGATGCACTTTAAAGGAAGGGCCAAGGTTTATAATTCCGAAGAAGAGGCGCAGAAAGATATCCTGGGCCGTAAAATAAAGAGCGGTGACGTGGTGGTTATCCGTTATGAAGGCCCGCGCGGCGGACCGGGGATGCGCGAGATGTTGGCACCCACTTCAGCTATTGTGGGGATGGGGTTGAGCGAAAGTGTCGCCTTGATTACCGACGGAAGGTTTTCCGGAGGCACGGCCGGTCCGTGCATCGGGCATATTTCACCCGAGGCGGCAGAAGGTGGCGCGCTTGCAATCGTAAAAAATAACGATATAATATCCATCGATATTACAAAACGTAAAATCGAACTTGAATTATCTAATGCTGAAATAACAAAACGTTTAAAGGCCTGGAAGGCGCCTAAACCTAAGGTGACGACTGGATGCCTGGCTAGGTATTTAAGGCAGGTTACTTCAGCGAGCAAGGGAGCGATCTTAAGTTAAAATGAATGGAGCGCAGATCTTAATCGAGTGTTTGAAACGCGAAGGCGTGGAAGTGATGTTCGGCTATCCAGGCGGGCAGGTCCTGCCTATTTTCGATGCGCTTTACGAGGCGCCTTTCCGTTTTATCCTCACCCGCCATGAACAGGCAGCGGCGCATGCGGCTGATGGCTATGCCCGCGCTACCGGAAAGACCGGTGTCTGCCTGGCTACTTCCGGGCCGGGTGCGACTAACCTGGTTACGGGCATTGCTACTGCATACATGGATTCTATCCCGATGGTGGCGATCACCGGACAGGTAAAAACATTCTTGATCGGCAATGACGCCTTTCAGGAAGCTGATGTTACCGGTATTACCCGTCCGATCACCAAGCATAATTATTTAGTCAAAGACATAAAAGAGTTGGCTACGGTTATCCGTGAGGCCTTTCATATCGCCAATTCCGGCAGGCCCGGCCCGGTGGTCGTAGATATTCCTTCGGATATTCAGCTGGCCCAGGCCGATTTTGTCTGGCCGGAAAAAGTGGAGATCAGGGGATATAAGCCTACGCTTTTCGGGCATCCCGGGCAGATCAAGAAAGCGGCAAAATTGATCGCCCAGTCCAAGAAGCCGATCATTTATGCCGGCGGCGGAGTGATTATTTCCGGTGCACATGAAGAATTGATAGAGTTAGCAGAAAAGATCAAGGCGCCGGTGACCATGACCCTTTTGGGCCTGGGTGCTTTTCCCGTGGACCATGATTTATCGCTGGGTATGCTCGGTATGCACGGCACGGCCTACGCCAATTTTGCGATCATGGAATCCGACCTGATCATCGCCGTGGGCGCACGTTTCGACGACCGGGTGACCGGCAGGGTCGATTCATTCGCTCCGGGTGCAAAGGTGATCCATATCGATATTGATCCTTCTTCGATCAGCAAGAATATTGAAGTGGATATCCCGATAGTAGGCGATGCCAAGAACGTTTTGGGGCAATTGCTGGAAGAAATTACCGGCCCTGCCGATACCGGCGAATGGCTGAAAAAAGTCCAGATGTACAAAACGCGCCACCCCTTAAGTTATAAACATACGGACAATAAGATCAAGCCGCAGTATATTATCGAGCAGCTAAACGACCTCACTAAAGGTGAAGCGATCATTACCACTGAGGTCGGCCAGAACCAGATGTGGGCTGCACAGTGGTATAAATATATCCATCCGCGTACGCTTATCTCAAGCGGCGGCCTGGGCACGATGGGTTTCGGTTTTCCCGCGGCCATGGGTGCCAAGATGGGCTGCCCGGATAAAACGGTGATTGATATCGCCGGAGACGGCTCGATACAGATGAATATCCAGGAGCTTGCCACTTGTGTCTGCAATAAGATAAATGTAAAAGTGGTCATATTAAATAATTTTTATTTGGGTATGGTCAGGCAATGGCAGGAACTATTTTATAAAAAGAGGTATTCACATACTTGTATTACCGGCCCGGACTTTGTGAAATTAGCCGAGGCGTATGGTGCGGTGGGTATCCGTGTCACCGAGATCAAAGAGGTGCGTCCGGCGCTAGAAAAAGCGCTAGCCATAGATAATACCGTGTTTTTAGATTTTCACATCGAACCGGAAGAGAATGTTTTTCCCATGGTTCCTGCGGGGGAGGCGATCAATAAAATGATCGGCGGCCTGGCATGAAACATACGATCTCAGTATTAGTAGAAAATAAATTCGGTGTCCTGGCGCGTATTTCAGGGTTATTCAGCGCGCGCGGGTACAATATTGATTCACTCGCCGTAGGCGAGACAGAGGACCCGTCTGTTTCGCGCATGACCATCGTGGTGAATGCCGCCGATGAGCGGATACTGGAGCAGATCAAGAAACAGCTGAACAAGCTCATCGATGTAATTTCAGTGTTGGACCTCACCAAAAAAAAGCATTATGACCGCGAATTGATCATGGCGAAAATAAATTTTTCTAAAACCCTGGAACCGAAGATATCCAAAATAACCAAAAGATTACCGGTGAAGATAATCCACCGTAATAAAGATTCTTATGTCATCGAAGCGGTCCTGGATCAGGAACAGGCAAAAGACCTGATGGCGTCATTGGAGGAGATCGGCATAAAAGAATTGGCGCGGACCGGGCGCATTGCTTTAGAGCCGTAAAAAAGCGAGGAGCAGGGGTGTCGAGAGGCGTGTTTTTTAAAATTTTAAGTTTAGTTTCCTTGGCCTTTGTTATTTTGGGTTGCGGCGGGCCGGCGGAGAATAAAAATGCCATTACTGTCTGGCACTGGATGACGGACAGGGAACCTGCATTTCAGGAATTGGCTAAAAGATATGAAGCAAAAACCGGAATAAGGGTCTCTTTTGAATTGTACGCACCGTCGGACGCCTACTCACGCAAAGTGCGCGCTGCAGCGCAGGGTTCAACTCTCCCGGATATTTTCGGGATATTGGGAGAAAAGAGCGATTTTGCTTCTTTTGTAAAGGCCGGGCATGTCTTGGATTTAACGCCTTATATGGAAGCCGGCGACGGGAGCCTGAAAAACAGATTTTTTAATAACGCCTTAGCTGTAAATATCTTCAATAAGGATAATAGTTATGGAGCCAAGCCGGGGATATACGGGGTGCCCCTGGATGTGATGACCATACAAATGGTCTATAATAAGAAATTACTTAAGGACCTGGGATCGAATCCAGATAAACCGCCGGTTAATTTCCAGGAACTTCTAGATATAGGTAAGAAACTGAAAGGAAAAGATACCCAGGGTTTTGTTTCCGGCTGGGGAGAGCTGTGGATGATCGATTGCTTTGCCAATAATTACGCCTTTAATATTATGGGTAAGGATAAGGTATTGGCAACGATCAGAGGCGAAGTGCCCTATACTGACCCGGACTGGATCCAGGTTTTGGACCTCTTCCGGCAGTTGGCAGAATCAGGATTTTTGGCCAGCGGTATCGTGACCATGGTTAATAAAACCGCAGAGCAGCTCTTTGCCAATGAAAAGGCGGTGTTTGCCTTTAACGGTTCCTGGTGCGTAAACGTGTACAAAGGCATGAATCCGGACCTAAATTACGGGGTGATACTTCCGCCAAAGGTATCCGATAAATATCCGATGACCATTTGGGGAGGCGCAGGTTCATCTCTTATGGTCAACGCAAATTCAAAGAAAAAAGAAGATGCTGTTAAGTTCCTGGATTGGCTCACCGCAAAAGAGCAGCAGGCATATTTAGCCGAAGCTACGAATAACCTTCCCGCAAATAAAGAATGCCTGAAGGACATCCCCCAGGCGCTGGCGAATTTCACGAAAGGCATGGATTCTTCTACGCATCCGTTTGTCTGGGGCGTCTCGGAGTTCCCGGCGGTTATTGATGCGTTGGATAAAGGGATCCAGTCGATTATTATCGGAGAAAAGACTGCAGAGGCCGTCGCCAGAGAAGTACAGAAGATCAAGGCGAGAGAGCTGAGTAAGAGGAAATGAAAGTAAAGTCTATCCTGGAGAACTACGTTTTTGTTTTACCCGCCGTCACAATAATCACAATATTCTATATTATCCCTTTCATATGGGTTTTTCAACTTGGCTTTTTCGAATGGGACGGGATAACATCCACCAAGATATTCGTTGGCTTGGCTAATTTCAAGGAGATCCTGACGGACGGGAACTGGTGGCAGTCCCTATGGAATGCCAGCTACATTACTTTGATCGCGCTTACTTTTCAGAATATCCTTGCTTTTTTGCTGGCTTTGGCATGTGACCGCGAGATACGCCTGAAGAATTTCTACCGCGTAATATTCTTTATTCCTCCGGTGCTCTCAGAGGTAGTAGTGGGTATGATCTGGCGCTTTGTAATTAATGATATTGACGGAGCCAACCTGATCAACCGCGCATTGATCGGTATGGGCTTAGGGAATTTGGCGCATCATTGGCTTTCTGACCCTAAGATAGCGCTTACTACTGTGGCTATTGTGCATTGCTGGAAAGGCTTCGGCTGGGGATTCCTGATATTTTTAGCAGGGTTACAGACTATTCCGTCTCAACTATACGAAGCTGCGCGTGTTGATGGCGCAAATGCCTGGCACAGTTTCAAAAATATTACCCTTCCTTTAATGATCCCGGTGATCGTGCTGGTAGCCATACTTACAGTATTGGGGACGATGCAGATCTTTGTCCTGATCATTTCTCTGGTGGGCGGTGAATTTGCCGGCCATACTTCGGTGCCGGTATTAAGGATCTTGGCTTCTATGCGCGGTTCATCGCGCTTTGGCTATGCCTGCGCACAGAGCATTACCTTTGGCCTTATCCTGGTCGTAATTTCTTTTATCCAATACAGGTTTTCCAAGAAAGCAAGACAGGCTTAAAAAATGAAAACTTCATTTTATTACCGGACAAAGAGAATAGGCGTAAACTTGATCATCCATTTACTTTTATTGACCGTAGCAGCTACCTGTTTGTTCCCTCTATTGTGGATGGTTTCTTCCAGTTTTAAGACCCAGGAAACCATATTTAAAGATATCTCGCTTATCCCGCGCGAGTTCCATTTCGAAAACTATTATCTGGCCTGGAAACAGGGGGGATTTGACAGGTATTTCTTAAACAGCGTATTTTATACTGCTTCAGTAGTATTCGGTATTGTAATTATTTCTTCTCTTGCCGCCTATGCCTTTAGCCGGCTGCGTTTTCCGGGAAGGAATATCTTATTTATAATGTTTATGGCAGCAATGATGATACCACTTCCGGGCAGTTTTGTGCCATTGTACGTGTTATTGAACAAGTTGCATTTAAGGAATACTCAAATAGGCTATATATTGTGTTTGATTAACGTCGGGCTATCTACAAGCATCTTTTTACTGAAAACATTTTTTGACAAAATGCCTCCGGAGCTGGAAGATGCGGCCAAAATCGACGGCTGTTCTAAGTTCGGCATCTGGTGGCACATGGCCATGCCGCTGGCCAGGCCGGTTTTGGCAGTGGTGATAGTTTTTAATGCATTGATCGTCTGGAATGAATATATCCTGGCCTTGATCATTTTTGATTCGAAGCAG
>JAQUNK010000052.1:2377-6019 GCA_028717645.1 Candidatus Omnitrophota bacterium | reverse complement strand
AGGTTTAGGCGGAGAAGATTCTAAAACGCTAAACAGGATTAAAAAATAAGGATGTTTTAAAATGAATATAAATATAGCTCAAGATTGGCCAGTGTATATTCTTTTGGGGGCGGTAGCGTTCTTTTTTATTTATGCCATAATTAAGGGCAGACAGCAGGAAAAGAGAAATAAAGAAGCGCGCGCCACAAAGGAAAATACCCCATTTAAGAAAGCCCCATAATAAGAAATGAAAAGAAGATTTGCAGAAGAAACAATTTTACTTATAAGCATCATTAAATGGATTTTTCTGGCGACAGTAATCGGAATAATTGTCGGTTTATCTACAACTTTATTTTTGAAGCTCTTGAATTGGAGCAGGCTATTCGCCAGCAACTACTCTTATTATTTTCTTTTGTTGCCTGTAGCATTATTTTTGAGTGCGGCAATAATCAAATATCTGGCCCCTGATGCAGAAGGCCATGGAACTGAAAAAGTCATCGAGGCTGTTCATAAGCGCTCTGGGAAGATCAAGGCAGCGGTTGTTCCCGTAAAGCTTGTAGCGACCATTATTACTTTGGCTGCCGGAGGCTCGGTAGGCAAAGAAGGGCCGTGTGCCCAGATAGGGGGCGGATTATCTTCGATATTTGCGGATTTGTTCAAATTTGATGACAGAGATCGCAAGAAATTGGTTATTTGCGGTATCAGCGCAGGTTTTGCTTCTGTTTTCGGTACACCCATTGCAGGCGCCATCTTCGGAGTAGAAGTTCTCTTCATAGGAACTATTCTGTACGATGTTCTTCTGCCTTCTTTTATTGCTGGGATTATCAGTTACCATATTTCCTCATCACTCGGAATAAGTTATTTTTATCATCCTTTAAATTTTGTTCCTGTTTTTACCGAATGGTTTTTTATCAAGGTTGTGCTATCCGGGATTTTCTTTGGCATTGTTTCAGCTCTCTTGATTGAGACATTGAAATTAGGGAATAAATTATCAGAAAAATTACAGATATCAAAACCTCTTAAGGGGATTGTCGGCGGCTTGGTTCTCATAGGATTGGTTTTTATATTCTCCAAACAATATTTGGGGCTTGGGCTTGAGTCGATCCAGTCTTGCCTGGAAGGGGCCAGGATCATCTGGTATGCGTTTATCCTAAAGATTATTTTTACCAGTATCACACTCAATTTTGGCGGGAGTGGTGGCATTGTTACGCCGATATTCTTTATTGGGGCCACCTCAGGCACTTTATTTGCCTACCTTTTGGGGTTGGATTTTGCTACTTTTGCTGCGATAGGATTAGTGGCAGTATTGGCCGGAGCGGCAAATACGCCTATTGCTGCAAGTATTATGGCTGTTGAGTTATTCGGCCCAAAGGTTGCGCCCTATGCTACCGTCGCGTGCGTGATCAGTTTTCTTATGACCGGCCATCGCAGTGTTTATCCTTCTCAAATCCTTTCCATTAAAAAATCCCCTTCTCTGCTGGTAGAAATCGGTGGGGAGATAGAAAAAGTAGAAGCGCAGTTTCATCCGCGCAGCAAGAGTTTGATCGGATTATTAGCTGCTATCGTTAGAACAATCAGGGGAAAGATAAAAAAATGATTGATGTAGCAGGAGCGGGGAAAATAATTTATTTCTCAAGCCGCTACGCCATTTCCAGCCAAAAATTACCGGACGAATTGGACGATCCTGCTCCGTAATCGCTGCGTACTCGCAGGATCTCGCTATATAAAAGATTAAGGTGCTCAATTTCGCGAGGAATCACCTCTCTGAATGCTTAAATTCCTTTGTTATAGGCTATAAATTCGCTATAATACATACCTGTAAATAATAAGAGGTTTCCTAATCGTTTCAATGTAAAATTTAAAAAGGAGCTTATATTGGCCAGAGATAATTATTCATATAAGAAGTACCAGAAAGAATTGGACAGGAAAAAGAAGGCAGAGGAAAAGAAGCAAAGAAAACTGGCGAAAAAAGCGCTGGAGGCTGCGCCTGAGCCTGGGCAGGTTCCTGGCGAGGATATCCCCTTAGAATAAAGAAATGCTTGCAATCTTTTTTAAAAGCCCTATAATCACAGCTTAAGGTTAAATCTTTAGCATAAACAAAGACACCCCGCGCTTATTTGAGTTGCGCGGGTGTTGTCCTTATGGACAAGGAGGAAACGTGGCATATCAAGGTGGCGGATATAGTGGAGCTCCTCGGGAGATGCACAAGGCGATTTGCGCAGAATGTAAGAAAGAATGCGAAGTCCCTTTCAAACCCAGAGAAGACCGTCCAATATATTGCAAGGATTGCTATTCAAAGCGTAAGAGCGAAGGCCGTTAACTGTAGCAGGACAGTATAATAAATACAGTAATAGCGTTGAACTCTGAAACCGCAAGGGTGAGGATACTTGGCCTTGCGGTTTTTTATATGGTATAATAGTTCGGCATCAAAAGGAGGGATCAAAATGAACAGCTGTATGAGATGTGGAAACAAATTATCACATAATTATTTGACAGCAATATTTACGACTATCAAAGAAAAAAGAGTAAGATTGATCGTCTGTGCTAAATGCAAAGAAATCTTAAATAAGAAGGAAAAATAAGGGCAGGAGATGGGTAAGATCGATTGTTGTAAGTGTAGCGAAAAAAATTCTTGTTGTGGTTTTGGGGTATGGGTAGACCTGGAAGAGGCCAAAAAGATATTGTCTCTGGGTCTGAAGGGAGATTTCTATCATTTTGAAAAGGACAAAGATTTTCCTTCTGGATATAAAGTTGGGACAAGCTGTGAAGACGATCCCTGTTCTTTTCTCACCCCTGAAGGGTTATGTGCCATTCATAAAGTCGATTATAATTTAAAGCCGGCTCACTGCAAAGAATTCCCGTATGAAAACGGGAAATTAGCCTCGAATGTAAAATTATTATGTTCGTCGGTAAAACCAAAAATAAAAACAAAGAAAAAGGCCTGATTAATCCGCTGTTTAATCTGATCATCTATTAGGAGATCAACGTGGAAATTTTTGTAGGTAATTTGTCGTTTGACGCTACTGAAGCTGATGTAAGGAAGCTCTTCGCAGATTTTGGAGAGGTCGCTGGCGTGAATATCATCATGAAGAAGAACAAGCCGCTTAAATCAAGAGGGTTTGGTTTCATCCAGATGCCTGATGAAGAGCAGGCGCGCGCTGCGATAGCTGCACTTAATGGCAAGGAACTTATGGGTCGGCCCCTTAAGGTCGATCCGGCTCGCCCTAAGACAGAAGCTGAAGTGAAAAGGGAATTAAGGCCAGATAAGCAATCCACGGCCGAACAGCGTCTCCTGGAAGAAGAACAGGAAAAGCCCCGGGGTAATCCGGTTTTTAATAAGCCTGGGACATATAAAGGCGGCAGGCGTACGCGCAGCTATTTGAATCGGGGAGGCTTGACTGAAATGCACAGAGGCGCTAAGCCATGGCGGAAGAGCCAGGATAATCCGAAGCGCTGGCTGAAGAAGAAAGATCAACCAAGGCCCTGGCAGAAAAGTACGGGTGAGCGTAAGCCTTGGGAAAAAGCCGAGGGAGAATCCCGGCCCTGGAAAAAAGCTGAAGGAAAGTCCCGGCCTTGGCAGAGAACCGAAGGAAAGTCCCGGCCTTGGAAAAAAGCTGAAGGAGAATCTCGGCCATGGAAGAAAAGCGAAGGAGAGTTTCAGCC
>JAQUNK010000052.1:0-2277 GCA_028717645.1 Candidatus Omnitrophota bacterium | reverse complement strand
GAAGCGGTGGATGGCCGCGCTAAGATGGTTGAGATCGCCTACGGCGAAGCCGGCGAAATGGTCAAGAAACGCATCATAAATTTTCTGAACAAGAAAGAGATCCGTAAGCTTTATTCCCGCCTTGAGAAGACGGATAAGGGCTGGGGAAGGATTTACCTGCATTTTCGCTGGGGGAGATAATGGTTGGACCCAAGAAGGAAAATTCGCTAGAGGAGATGATGAGGCGGTTGGGTGTGCGCGAAGAGGATATTGTCGAGCGATTCATCCGCGCGCAGGGGCCCGGCGGCCAGAATGTGAATAAGGTTTCTACTTGTGTGTACCTGCGTCATCTACCTACGGGCATTGAAGTCAAATGCCAGGAGGAACGTTCTCAGGCGCAGAATCGCTATCGCGCACGGCAGATCCTGCTAAAGAAGATTGAAAATATTATCCTGGGTAAACTTTCCGCAGAGCAAAAACGCATCGAGAAGATCCGCCGCCAGAAACGTAGAAGGTCCCGCCGGGCAAAATTAAAGGTCCTAGAAGCAAAGCGGCGTCATGCCGCGAAGAAATTTATGCGCGCGAAGGTGCGGGGAACCGAAGATTGATTTATTATTTTAAAAATAGGTATTTTTCCGGGAAAAGATTCTCTGACAGCGCGAATTTTCTTGTTCAGGGCTATAAAATCGCTATAATAAATACGTGTATATAACGAAGCTTGCCCTTGGTACATACGAGAAGGGCCCATTTTTAATAAAATAGGAGATTAGAGATGCTTACTCCAAACAATCTTCCGCAACAGTTTCACGCTGTCAAAGATGACGATGAGAATTTTATTTGGGTAGGTGAACCGATGTTTTTTCCTTTTCTATGCACGGGCATCCCATTTTTGGCCATAGGTTTATTATGGGGCGCGATCGACTACTTTGGTTTCATACAGCATATGGCAAAGGTAAAAAATGCCCCGCCGGCAGGATTCATGATACCTTTTTTTGCTTTACACCTGTTCCCTTTTTGGGGGAGTATACTGAATATGGTCCGCCTTATTTTGGTGCATCATAACACTTTTTATACCATTACTAATAAGCGCGTAATGATGAGAAGCGGATTTTGGGGCATAGATTTCAATTCGATAGATTACGATAAAATATCGGATATCCAGGTGACCGTCAACCCGCTGGAAAATATTCTGGGCGTTGGTACGATACGCATTTCAGCAGGTAAAGTCTCCAGCAAGGGCAGTCCCCTTACGGATGATTTTATCGCAGTCCGTAATCCTTATGAAGTTTTTAAGCAGATCAAGACTGTGATGGTAGATATCAAAACGGATTGGAACTACCCTAATAAATTACGGCCCGAGGATAATCCCGGTTATAATACTAAATACGAACCTAAGTAAGAAAAAATATGCTTAAGAAGATCACGGGGATTTTGTTGGCGGTATTGTGGGTATTTAGCTGCACAACGGCTTTTGCCGGCATATCCAAGGGTGAAAAAATAACCTATGCTATCAGCCCTGCAGGGACAGCAGAATACAATGATATGGGCGTGGTAGATTATAAAGGTAAGAAACTTTGGCTGGTTACTTTTCTGACCAAAGTCCCCGGGTTCCGCGACCTGGAAAAGATCTACGCCGATCCACAGACAGGGCTGCCCTTGACGGTTGAGCGTTATATCCAATGGCCGCTATCAAAGGAATTTTTAATCGAGGAATATGACCCGGCGAATAATTCCCAGGTTACCAGGCGGTTTGTAAAAGATAAACTTACCGACGAATATAGGTATAAGTCTAACGGCCCATACTATAACAGTATCCTGTTGCCGTTTTATCTACGTGGGGTCAAAGACCTGAATATCGGCTGGAGCATGGTTGTGCGGGTCCCCGATGAATTTACGGTTACGTTAGAAAACGTAGAAGATATCAAGGTGCAGGGTAAAAAAATCGCAGCTTATCATTTTACCAGCAAGCCGGATAAGTTCCAAATCTGGATAAGTAAAGACGAAAACCTTTTGCCGGTAGCGATCAAGGGGACAGTCGGCTACAGTATGTTTATGCGCAGCCATTCCTTAGAGAAATAAGTCAAATAGAAATAGGCAGAACTTTCCAGAAACTACCCAGAGTATTTTTCCTATGTCCTTTACCGGTTTATTCATTATTTTGGCCACGGTTTTGTTTGCTCCGTTCAAGGTAAAAAAGATCGAAGAGGAGCTGGAGATCTTTCTTTTTATCATGGGCTGCCTGACCGTGACCATCACGGCACAGTGGCGGCTTTCTTTGATCGAAGAGGCCCTGGTTGA
>JAQUNK010000051.1 GCA_028717645.1 Candidatus Omnitrophota bacterium | reverse complement strand
GTCCCTGGCGTGATTCGAACACGCGGCCCTCTGCTTAGAAGGCAGATGCTCTATCCAACTGAGCTACAGGGACAATTTTTTAATTTATTACAACACCTTTATCAACTTCCGCCGAAGGCGGACCCGCCTACGGCGGGGAGATACAGGGACAATTTTTCCTTGAATTTTAAATTATACTCGCTTTATCTGAAGCTGTAAAGAATGATTTGTTAATAAGGAATATTGAGGCCCCTGCGCTTGATTTCGTCGCGGATTTCCAGTAGCTTTTGGGTCAAAGTAGCCGTTCTGTCGATATCGCCGCTTCTAGTCAGGGTGCTCTGAAGGGTACCAAAATCTGTTTCGCGCTGGCCCTCGTAATAATCCAGTTGCGATTTTGTATCCTGGTAATAAGAAATAACTTCGTCGTCGGACATCCGGGAAAGATCAGTGTTCATGGTCGCGCATCCGGTAATAAAAAGAATAAGTAACGATAAACAAAATATTTTTTTCATCTTTGGCCTCTTCGGTTATTCCTGTGCCGCATACGCGCAAATTGCTACGTACCCTGGACCAATCTTTGTTCTATAAAATTTAGTCGGGGCGACAGGACTTGAACCTGTGACCTTGTGGTCCCAAACCACACGCTCTAGCCAAACTGAGCCACGCCCCGAAATTACCTTTTTTATTCTAAGACTTTGCTTAGACGCTCTAGCCTCCGCCGCAGGCGGATCAGCCTTCGGCTGAAAACTGAGCCACGCCCCGAAATTGCTTTTTTATCTTATTCTTCTGCTGCCGAGTAATACGTAAAGAATGACACCTGCTAGTGGTAAGGATATGATCACGATGATCCAAAGGAACTTTTTCTCCAAGTCAGTCTCTCTTTCCATCTTCAGCACATCAACTACTGCCCAGAGGTCCAATATCAGTATCAGCGTTATCAGAAATATGAACATTATCTTCCCTTCTCTTGATTAATATCCGCTTTCAAAGTAAATATCATACCTGGAGATCCTGCTTAAGATACTGGCATCGACGCCGTCCAGCTGTACCTCGAAAGATTTCGTTCTTTTTTTGTTCAAACCCCTTACCTTGAAGCCTCCGCTCCAGATAAGACGATTATTCTGATCGAATAAAACCATGCGAAAGGCAGCGGTATTGTAATCTCTCAGCGTGCCGTTAGTAACATCTCCGACCGCATAGGCAATCTTGCCGTCGCCGTGCCTGCGAAAATTAACGTTATAATAGCTGAAATCCATGGCTTTTTTGGGCGTCCTTTATCGTGCTTATTATAACATTTCCCGGATAAAAATCGAATAATTTAAAAGCGAAGGTCCGATGTCCTCAAACCTTCGCTTCTATTTATATCGCTTACATTGGTTGCGGGGAGAGGATTTGAACCTCTGACCTTCAGGTTATGAGCCTGACGAGCTACCAGGCTGCTCCACCCCGCTAAATTTATGCACATCCGTCATTCACTATTATTGCGCCGGAACTACCTTAACCGGTATCTCGCCTTTACGCACGACTCCGGTCTTTTCTCTGGCAAATTTCTCCAGATATTCAGAATCGGTCTGTAGGCGAAAGAACTCCTGCTGCAACAGTACGTTTTCTTTATTTAAAACAGTGATGCGGTTTAGCAATTCCCGGTTCCTATCCCTGAGGTCTTGTACCTTCAAATACCCGGGGAGAAAAAGCACAAAGATCAAAACGGTAGTACCGAAAATCCAAAAGGCCTTTTTAAAAACCATTACCGCGCCTCAGTTTTACTTGCGCTTCCAGGTTGTTCCGGCGTAAAGTGCCAGATTGCCTAATTCTTCTTCTATGCGTAAGAGTTCGTTATATTTACAGATCCTGTCCGTCCTGGAAAGCGAACCGGTCTTGATCTGGCCGACACCCGTAGCTACTGCTAAGTGCGCAATGGTTGTGTCTTCCGTTTCGCCTGAGCGATGGGAGATAACAGCGGTATATTTATTTTTCTTGGCCAGGTCTATAGCCTCTAATGTCTCAGAAAGGGAACCGATCTGATTTACCTTTACCAAGATAGAATTAGCCACGCCTTCATCAATGCCTTTTTTCAGGATCTTGGGGTTAGTGACAAAGATATCATCACCGACCAGCTGAATTTTGCTACCCAACGTAGTGGTAAGTTTTTTCCATCCGGCCCAATCATGTTCGCCTAAGCCGTCTTCGATAGAAGCTATCGGATATTTCTCAAGCCATCCACCGTAAATAGCGATCATTTCTTCGCTCGACTTGAGTGCGCCGTCGAATTTATATTTCCCGTCCTGGTAAAAAGAACTGGCCGCGCAATCCAGGGCCAGATAAATGTCTTTTCCCGGTTCGTATCCTGCCTTTTTTATCGCCTCAATGATCAGGCCCAGGGCCTCTTCATTCGAATGCAGGCTCGGGGCAAACCCGCCTTCATCGCCCACGGACGTAGAAAGCTTCTTTGATTTTAATATCGCTTTTAAATTGTGGAATACCTCGGTTGCCTTACGCAATGCCTCGCGAAAAGTCGGAGCACCGATGGGCATGATCATAAATTCCTGGATATCCAGGTTATTATCCGCGTGCATCCCGCCGTTTAAGATGTTCATTAAAGGAACGGGAAGGATCTTGGCATCGTTGCCACCTAAATATTTATATAGAGGTATTTTCTTGTCGTTGGCATCCGCTTTGGCCACGGCCATAGAAACACCCAATATCGCGTTCGCCCCTAATTTAGATTTATTTTCCGTAGCGTCTAATTCGATCAGGATCTTATCTATTTTCTTAAAATCAGGCTCTAATCCCTTTATTTTTGAAGCAATTATATTATTTACATTCGCTACTGCCTTTAAAACGCCCTTACCCATAAAGCGGTTCTTGTCGCCATCCCTTAGTTCCAGGGCCTCTTTTTCGCCCGTCGAAGCGCCTGATGGCACAGCAGCACGGCCAAGCGTTCCGGAATCAAGCAAAACATCCACTTCTACCGTGGGGTTTCCTCTGGAATCCAATATTTCTCTTGCGGTAATTTTGGTTATCTTAGACATCTTTTCCTTTCTTTGCTCACTTCGAGCGAGAGTTTAATCTTACCATAAATTATTCGCCAGTCAAGTGAAAAAGGTTTGACAGGCCAAGACTAATGTGCTACTTTTAATGGTATGAAAATAAACCTAAAGAAAGTAAAATTCTATCTGGAACTACATTGGATAAAGATCGTCGTCCTGGTCACCCTGGCCGGCGTAAGCGCCATCCTCTTTGTGCTCATCAAAAAAGGCCTGGAATCCTGGACTCAGGTCGGGCCGTACTACAAACAATCGCAGCTGGCCATGATCCCCATACAGCTGTTCCTGCAGATCGTCATGGCCCTGATCTTCGGCGTAGTCTATACCTTTATGATGTATTGGTTGTATTTTAAAGGCGGGCACCGCTCTTTTACCGCGGTTAAAAAATCGGCGGTTGCCGGCGAACAGATAAATATCCGCTGGAACGATGTCATCGGCATGGAAGAGGCAAAACGCGAGGCCCTGGAAGTTGTGCGGCTAGTTACCGACCGCGCGCATTTAAAGCGTATCGGCGGACAAATCTTAAGGGGCCTTCTGATGCTCGGGCCTCCGGGTTGCGGGAAAACTTACCTGGCCAAAGCCATTGCTACTGAAGCCGGCCTTCCCTTTATTTCCATGTCCGGTTCGGAATTCGTAGAGATGTTCGTAGGCGTGGGTGCAGGACGCGTACGCAACCTCTTTAAACAAGCCCGGCAATTAGCGGAATTCGAAGGTGGTTGTATTGTTTTTATCGATGAGATAGACGCGGTGGGCGCACAGCGTTCCGGCGACCGGGGCTTCGGCGGACAGACCGAACACAATACCACGGTCAATCAATTGCTCGTTGAGATGGACGGTATCAAAGAAAAAGAAGCTAATGTCATAGTTATCGCAGCCACAAATATGGCCGAAACCTTTCTTGACCCGGCGTTGCTTAGGCCGGGAAGATTCGATAGAAAAATTTATGTGGACCTGCCTAACCTCAAAGACAGGGAAAAATTATTTGCTTATTACTTAAGTAAGGTGAGCTACGACCGAAATGATGTCAAAATAGACCGTTTGGCAAAGCTTGCCGTAGAATCCAGCCCCGCGGATATTTCCAACATCATCCGGGAATCGGCCCTGATCACCGTACGCAATGGAAAAGAATCCATCACCATGAAAGAAGTGACTGAGGCTATGGACAGGATAGAACTTGGCCTACGCCGTTCTATCGACATGACCGAAGAACAGCTGAAAAAAGTAGCGTATCACGAAGCAGGGCATGCCATTATCGCGTATCTCCTGCATCCTCAGGTCGACGTACTCAAAGCGACCATCGTGCCAAGAAAGACTTTTTACGGCGCCGTGGTCCCGCGGGCGCGCGAAGATGAACCCATAAAAGATAAAGATTATTACCTGGCTTCCATCAAGGTGGGCCTGGGTTCATATGCCGCCGAACGGCTCAAATTCAACACCTCTACATCAGGAGTAAACCAGGATTTTCTGACCGCCACCTGGACCGCTTATAATATGGTTTGGCGTTGGGGTATGGGCCCTTCGGGCCTCTTGGGTAATTTTGCGGAATTGGAAGATGTATACAATACCTCCCGCTGGGGCTCGCGAAACGTGATTTCCGAAAAAACAAAAGAAAAACTCGATATGGATGTACAGCAAATCATGAAAGAATGCCTCACCGAGGCCGAGGTGCTCTTAAAGAAAGAGCTGCCTCTCTTAGATAGGTTCGCCCAGGAACTCATCACCAAGAAAGAACTTAATTATGATGAAATCGAAGCGATTTTTAAACAATTCAATAAAGCTCGCCCTAGCCCTTAGCCTTTTAAGCGTTTCGCTCTCCTGCCAAAAGAATAAAAGTATCTATTCAGCCAGCGCTGATCCGGCAGGGATCTTTTTAAAAAGTTTCCGCGGCACGCTTAAATACGACGTCCCCCTCTTCCCCGACGCGAAGCTGGTCGGTTCAACCCTGTGGATATACGTCGGAGTAGAAAAAGATATCCTCAGCATAGAGAGGACCCAGCAAAAGCCAAACGAAGCCCAAGACAAAACATTCCTGCAGGTAAAAGGAGATTATTCCGGAGACTTCAAATTCTATTATAATATTTACCAGGTACCGGAGCTGCCTGCAACTACCTTTAAGGAAGAAATAAGCGCCGCCGGCATCACCGAAGATCTCACCCGTATTGCGCAGGAGATCAATAACAAGGCTTTTTCCTCTATGGCGGACCTGCTCTATTCAAGCGACATAAAGGCCCTTAAATTTTTCGTGGTCTGTATCGCGGATATCACCAAAGGGATAGAAATGAAAACAGTCATCAACCGCGCGGACCTGGAAAAATATATCGTCAACATTATCCCCGCAGAACAATTCCATGCACGCACGATCATAAAAATAAAGGGCGATGCAAAAATAGTAGGTGATAAAACAGGCAAACACCTGGATTACAAAGATGTTTCTTTGGCCAACTTTATCACCGAACTCACCGCCCAGAGAACAAAACAGGAATTCGCAAAACTTAAGGATGAAGAAAAAAATAGCTCAACCGCAAAGGACCTGGCACTTAAGACCCTTTATGATCTTACCAAGATTTATGAATTTAATGATTTTAATAAAGTAGAGGTCCAGGATATATCTTCAGACAACACTGAATCTTTCACTAGGTATGAACTTATGGAGAGATTTAAGGAGCCAGGTGCTTAACCGCGCGCCTTAAGAGAGGATTTTTACCTTCCTGCCGTTTATTTCTAATTTACCTTCTGTAAAAAGCCGGATCGCTTCAGGATAAAGTTTGTGTTCGATCTTGTGGATCTTTGCTTCCAGCGCTTCCAGGGTCTGTCCTTCTTCTATTTTTAACGCCTGCTGCAAGATTATCGGGCCGTGGTCCATCTTCTCATCTACAAAATGCACGGTAACACCGGTAACCTTGACGCCGTAATCAAAGGCATCCTTTATCCCGTGGGACCCTTTAAAAGAAGGTAAAAGCGCAGGATGGATATTGATTATTTTGTTGCGGAATTTCATCACGAATTCGCTGCTCAGGATCCGCATAAAGCCGGCCAATACGATAAGGCTGATCCGTTCAGCCATTAAATATTCGGTGAGCTTTGCCTCGAAATCGGATTTTACTCTGAACTGCGCAGGATCGATAAAGACGGTCTTGATCTTTGCGCGCCGGGCACGTTTAAGTGCATAGGCCTGGCTGTTGTCAGAAACTACCAGGGCCAGATCGGCCGCAAGTTTTCCTTTCTTTATGGCATTGATGATTGCCTGTAGGTTCGTACCGTTACCTGAACAAAAGACCGCGATATTCATTTTATTTTTTAAACAAGGCCTGCCTTAAGAAGATCCTGGACATCCACCAGGCCGATGGGGCGATTCTGCGCGTCAACTACGGGAATTTCATCTATCTTTTTCTCGCGCAATATCCTTAACGCCTCTTGCGCCAATTTCTCTTTGCTGATCACCGTAGGATGTTTGGT
>JAQUNK010000050.1 GCA_028717645.1 Candidatus Omnitrophota bacterium | reverse complement strand
CCCGTGATTGCCACGGGAAAATTCAGCCTCAAGCAACTGGCTGCTTTTTTAAAGAAAGTGGATCTATTTATCAGCGCAGATACCGGGCCATTACACATTGCCAATGCCGTGGGTACTAAAAATATCATCGCCCTTTTTGGCCCGACTTCGGTAAACATCACCGGGCCGTATCCTTTAACCCGCGTGGTTTTGCTGCAGAAGAATACGGGTTGTGTTATCCCTTGCTACGAAGTGGATTGTAAAGATAACCGCTGTATGAAGGCGATTACTCCAGAGGATGTGCTGGAAAAAGCAAAGGCGATAAAAAATGCCGGATAAGCCCGCGATCAGGAAGATCCTATTCATTACGCTCAGTAACGTCGGCGATGCCATTTTAACGCTTCCAGCGCTGGATCTGGTGTTCGCTACTTTCCCCGAGGCCCAGGTCCATGTGCTTACTGGCCCGCGGCCCAAGGAAATATTCGAACGTAATCCAAAGGTCCATCGCGTGGTCATTTTCGATAAGCGCGTAGCCTTAAGAGAAAAAATTAAATTGTTCAAGTACCTTAATACGCAGCGTTTTGATCTCATCGTAGATTTACGCAATACCGCTTTTGGGCACTTCTTGTCTGCCAAGCACCGGGTTCTGCCTTCTTCGGGGAATGCACTGCATATGAAAGACAGGCACTTAGCGGGTTTATTGTCTTTTTTATCCGGTGAACAGCTTAATTTAGATACCCTAAAAAGACAAAGTCTTTATATCAGTGATCCGGACCGCGGGTATATAGAAAAGATATTAGCAGAAAATGGCATCCTGAGGTCCGCACCTATCGCCGTAGTGAGCCCGGGCGCGCGCAGCCATATAAAACGGTGGAAGGAAGAGGGGTTTATCGAGCTCGTTGACCGGCTGAAAGAAGAATTCGGCATGCAGGTTGTCTTAGTTGGAGATAAAGAGGATAAACCTGTTGCTAGCCGCATTGCGGCAGGTGTATCGAATACTCTACTTGATTTAAGCGGTAAGACCAGCCTCGGCGAATTAGCGGCATTGTTAGAAAGAGCGAGCTTGGTCATTACCAACGACAGCGCGGTCCTGCACCTGGCCGGTTATCTGAATGTAGCGGTAGTAGCACTCTTTGGCCCTACCGATGAAAAAAAATACGGCCCCTGGTCGCAAAATTCGGTTACGGTAAAAAAAGAAATTTTTTGTCGTCCCTGCAGCAAAGCGCAATGCCCGCCGGAAACGTTAAAATGTATGAGCGCCATAAAGGTGCAAGACGTCTTACGGGCGGTAAGGCAGATCTTATCCGGCAGTTCCCCGGTGCCGCTTACTCAGCCAAAGTTCCAGCGCATCCTTATCGTGCGTACCGACAGGATCGGCGATGTCCTTTTATCTACGCCGGTGATCAGGGCCATGCGCGATGCCTATCCGGCGGCCTATATTGCAATGCTGGTTTCTCCGTATGCCAAGGAAACCGTAGAAGGCAATCCTTATCTGGATGAAGTCCTGGTTTACGATAAAGACGCCAGGCATAAAAGCTGGCTGGCTTCGAGAAATTTTGCCCGCGCCTTAAAAAGAAAACAATTTGACCTGGCCCTGATATTACATCCGACGAACCGGATGCATCTGGTCACCTTCTTCGCGGGTATTCCCAGAAGAATAGGCTATGACCGGAAAATGAGTTTTTTGCTCACCGATAAAATAAAGCACACCAAGCACCTGGGCGAAAAACACGAAATGGAATACGCGCTGGACATGGTCCGCTACCTCGGCATAGAACCGAAGGAAAAAAACTTATATATGCCCATCAAAAAAGAATCCGAGGCCTGGGCAGATAATTTATTAAAAGAAAACGGCGTAACGGAAAATAACCGCCTGGTGGTGATCAATCCTACGGCGAGCTGCCCTTCCAAGGTCTGGCCGGCCGAACGTTTTGCCGAAGCGGCCAACCGCCTGATCCTGGAACACCGGGCCAAGATCGCCGTGATCAGCAGCAGGAAAGACCTGGCCATTGCCCAGTCTGTTATCCGCGGCATCAACAGCCTGGTGATAGACCTGACCGGCAAAACCTCTGTCAGCCAGCTGGCCAGTTTATTAAAACGCAGCGGATTATTCATTTCCAATGACTCCGGGCCGGTGCACATCGCGTCTGCCTTAGGCATACCGGTCGTTTCCATATTTGGCAGGAACCAGAAGGGCCTTAGCCCGCGGCGCTGGGGGCCGGTGGGAAAAGGAGATATATTTTTGCATAAGCCGGCAGGCTGTATCGAGTGCCTGGCGCATAATTGCGTCAAGGAATTCGAGTGCCTGAAGGCGATAACCGTTGACGATGTCCTGAAGGCGGTAGGCACGATATTAAAGAGTTAGTTCTCTGGCGTTGACGGATGGAGGAATTCGTGTTAAAATCAAAATCTATGTTGGACTTAAGTAAGGTAAAAACCTATAACCTGCGTAAACGTAAAAGCAAGGTAAATGCGGCCAATTTCTGCCGTATCCCGGGCAAGGATAAGAGTTTTTCCGCTCTTTACCAGGCGCTGCCGCATATTTTGAAGGCAGAAGATTTCCGTTCTGTGGTTGAGGCGATAGTTTCCGCGCATAAAAAGAAAAAGCCGGTGATCTTTATGATGGGCGCGCACGTGATCAAATGCGGTTTAAGCCCTTTAATTATCGAAATGATGCGGCGTAAGATCATTAATTGTATTGCCTTAAACGGCGCAGGGATAATCCATGATTTTGAATTGGCCTATCAGGGCGAGACTTCCGAAGACGTGACTGAAGAGTTGGCCAAGGGCAGGTTCGGGATGAGCCGCGAGACCGCGGAGTTCCTTAACGAAGCGATCAACCAGGGCGTGAGGCAAGGCAAAGGTATCGGTTACTCGGTAGGCGAGAAGATAGGCAGAGAAAATCTTAAATATAAGCACCTAAGCATATTATACAATGCCCGTAAATACGATGTTCCAGTCACCGTGCATGTGGCTATCGGCACGGATATCATCCACCAGCATCCGTCTTTTGACGGCGCGGCAACCGGTAAAGGTTCGCAGCGCGATTTTCATGCTTTGGTACGCATGGTTTCGGGGTTAGGGCGGGGTGGAGTGGTAATAAATTTTGGTTCGGCAGTAGTTTTACCCGAGGTATTTTTAAAGGCGCTGAATCTAGCCAGGAACCTGGGTTTCAAAGTAAGGGATTTTACTACTGCTACTTTCGATATGATACATCATTACCGGCCGCAGCAGAATGTGGTGCACCGGCCTGTTTTTAAATCGGGCAAGGGTTACTATATTATCGGCCACCACGAAATCATGCTGCCAATGCTCGCCTGGGCAATAAACGAGAGGTTGTAAATGCAGGACCTGAAAAAAATTATCCAGAAATTTAACCGTGGAAATATCCTGGTCTTAGGCGATCTTATCCTGGATGAATTTATCTGGGGAGACGTGGATAGGATCTCTCCGGAAGCACCCGTGCCGGTGGTCTGGGCGAAGAAAAGGTCTTATATGCCCGGAGGCGCGGCCAATGTCGCCAATAATATCCGTAGCCTCGGTGGCAAGGCAAGCATTATCGGCGTAGTGGGTAGCGATGCCCATGCCCGGATCCTGATCTCAGGATTGAAAAAAAACAAAGTCGATACAAAAAATATTCTGGTTGAGCGTTCCCGGCAGACTACGCTTAAAACCAGGATCATCGCCGGGCATCAGCAGGTGGTGCGGGTAGACTGGGAGCACCGCGAGGCGATCGATGATTCGCTAAATGAGAAGGTCATCAGCTATATCAGAAAAAATATCCACAAATTTAACGGGATAATCATTGAGGACTACGGCAAGGGCCTGATCAATCCGATACTTTTATCCGAAGTGATCGAATGCGCCAGGGAGAATGAAAAGGTGGTCACCGTCGACCCTAAAGAGGAGCATTTTGTTTATTACCAGGGTGTAACCTGTATTACTCCCAATCGCAAAGAGGCGGAAAATGCCGTAAGAAATATAAAGATCAAGGATATGGAAAATAGATTTAAAATAAATTATGACCGGCTCACTACCGACAAAGAGGTGGATGAGGCCGGCAGAGAGATCATGGATTACCTGGGCCTTGAGTCGTTGCTCATTACCCTGGGCGAACAGGGTATGTGCCTTTTTGAAAAAAGCGGCAAGATCACCCATATTCCTACCGTGGCACAGGAGGTATTTGATGTCTCCGGAGCGGGGGACACGGTGATCGCCACGTTTACCCTGGCTTTAAGCGTGGGGGCTGAAAAAATACAGGCTGCCCGGATCGCCAATTTTGCCGCAGGGATCGTCGTGGGCAAGATGGGTGTGGCGGTGACCGATCAGAAAGAACTAGCCCGAAGGATAAAATGAAAATGGATGTCGTGGGAGTCATCCCGGCGCGCTGGGGATCCAGCCGTTTTGAAGGAAAGGTGCTTGCCGACATTCTGGGTAAGCCCATGCTGCAGCATGTTTGGGAAAGGGTCCAGGGAGCGCTGCTTTTAAATGATGTCATCATTGCCTGTGACGACGAGCGCGTGGCATCTAGCGCCAGCAGTTTCGGGGCAAAGGTAGTGATCACTTCCAAGGACCATCCTTCCGGCACCGATAGGATTGCCGAAGTGGTCAATCCCCTGGACGTAAAGATCGTGGTGAACATCCAGGCGGATGAGCCGTTGATCCACCCGGCGATGATCGACCAGGTAGTGAGGCCATTGTTGAATGATCCTACTATTTCCGTCTCTACGCTGATCAAGAGAATAGATGATCCATCGGAAATCAACGATCCGAACGTGGTCAAGGCAGTGGTGGACCAGAATAATTTCGCTTTGTATTTTTCGCGCGCGGCGATCCCGCATCGGGCGATAAATTCAGAAGTAGAGCAGCCAAAATACTACAAACATATCGGCCTTTACGCGTATACGAAAGATTTTCTTTTTATCTACCGTAAGCTTCCCGCGTCGATATTGGAAAAAACTGAAAAATTGGAACAATTAAGGATACTGGAAGACGGCTTCAGGATCAAAACCACTGAAACGAATTTTGATACCATCGGCGTAGATACGCCGGAGGACCTGGAAAAAGTAAAGATAAGATTACAATCTCAAGGGAAGGGCGCATGACCAAGATAATTGATATAGGCAGGATAAAGGTGGGCGGCGGTAAAGGAATTGTTTTGATCGCCGGACCCTGCGTGATCGAATCGGCCCAGATGTGTTTATCCGTTGCTGCACGCCTGAAGACCATGGCGAAGGCACTGGGTATGCCTTTTATTTTTAAGGCTAGTTACGATAAAGCCAACCGCACATCTTTAGAATCTTTCCGCGGCCCGGGCCTGGTGAAAGGGCTGGAAATATTAAAAAAGGTAAAGAAGGATCTGGGTATTCCTATTTTAAGTGATGTGCATTGCCGCGAGGAGATTGCCAAAGCAAAAAGTGTTCTGGATATCATCCAGATACCGGCATTTCTCTGCCGGCAGACGGACTTTGTCCTGGATTGCGCCAAGACGGGCCTGGCGATAAATATCAAGAAAGGCCAATTCCTGGCACCCTGGGACATCGCGCCGATCATAAAAAAGATCGAGTCTACCGGTAACCGCAGGATCATTATCACTGAACGCGGTTTTACTTTTGGTTACAATAACCTGGTTTCGGATTTTAGGAGCCTGAAAATAATACAGGATCTAGGCTACCCGGTAATTTATGATGCTACGCACAGCGTCCAGCTGCCTTCGGGCAAGGGTTGTTCGAGCGGCGGAGAAAGAAGGTTCGTCCCGGCGCTGACGCGTGCGGCAGTCGCCTTTGGCTGCGATGGAATATTTTTAGAGACGCACCCGAAGCCGGAAGAGGCTCTCTGTGACGGGCCGAATAGCGTGAGTTTGACGGAACTAGAAAAATTACTTAAAGAGGTAAAGAAGATCCAAGAGGTTTTAAAATGAAAAATATCAGGAAGCGCGCACAGGAAGTCTTAGAGATCGAAGCAAAGGCGATCTTGTCTTTAAAGAAAAGGATAAATAATGATTTTAAGCAGGCACTCGACTTTATTTTAGGTTCTTCCGGCAGGGTGGTAGTTTCCGGTATGGGTAAAGCCGGTATCATCGCCCAGAAGTTGTCCGCGACCCTATCTTCTACGGGTACGCCGAGCTTATTCCTGCATTCCGGCGAGGCGATCCACGGGGACCTGGGCCGGGTGACCAAAAATGATGTGATCGTCGTAATGTCTAACAGCGGAGAAACGGAAGAGATAAGAAAACTGATGCCGCTGTTAAAAAAGATCGGTTCGAAGATCATCGGGTTCACCGGAAATCCAAAATCACTCCTCGCTCAATATAGCGACGTAGTTCTGAACGTGAGCGTAGAGAAAGAGGCCTGCCCTTTGGGCTTGGCACCTACTGCATCGACCACGGCAATGCTCGCCATGGCTGATGCCCTGGCCGTGTGCCTCCTTGAGCTAAAAGGTTTTAAAGAAGAAGATTTTGCTTTTTACCATCCCGGAGGCAGCCTCGGCCGCAGGTTATTGCTTACGGTCGAAGATATTATGCGTAAAGGCTCTGCCAATCCGGTGGTGGGTGGGAACAAAAAAGTATCCGACGTGCTCTTTAAAATAACGCAGGCCCGCGCCGGCTCTGC
>JAQUNK010000049.1 GCA_028717645.1 Candidatus Omnitrophota bacterium | reverse complement strand
CCAGGTTTCTGCGCGCATCGATCAGCGGACAAACCAAGGCTTCTTCTTTTGTTGATACGTTTTTGGCCAATATATCCAGGCTGGGAATACCCAGCAGCGGCTTATCCAGGCCAAGGGCAAAACCTTTACACGTGGATATGCCGATACGGATGCCGGTAAATGAGCCCGGGCCAAGGCTACAGGCAAAATAATCGATATCCTGAATAGAGAGCTTCGCTTTTTTAAGCAAGTTTTTTATCCGCGGGATGAGCTCTTCAGAATGCCGCGTACCCAGATCGCTATTCTGCTGGAACACCTTCCCCTGCTTATCTACTCCTAAACAAAGAAATTTTGTGGTTGTATCAATGGCTAATATGTTCATAACTTATTTATACCTCTCGCGGGTCCTGTCTCTAATATTCCTGTCGATTCTCTCTTTATAGTTTATGAAGCTGAGGGGTCGACACAATCACATAAAATTTCAAGCAATTCTTCTGCCTGATAGAAAAAAGCCTTAGCCTCATCTTTGTTCAGTACTCCTCTTTTATGAAATTTATTAAGTGCATTTATAACTTCTTCAAAAATTTCTGCATTTTCAATTATCAACTCTTTATATTCAGCATTTTTTGTCTTATTTTCAGCTATATATCTAACCCTATGCTTTCTTGTAATTCCTGTTTTAGAGGTTGGTTCTGAAACAAACCAATTTTTAATTTTTACATCATCATTTGGAGCCAATATTCCTAATACATGGTCTATTATCTCTCTCATTAAAGCCATAGCGCCTCTCTCTGGATCGCTTGAGACAACTTCAAGATTATCATATGCGCTATAATAAATTGGCACAAGATGTGGGGATATTTTTTCTAAAAATTGTGTTACCCTTATTTTCTTCTCTTTATGCTCTTCGGAAATATGTCTATATATTTTTTTCTTAGTATCATTTGGGATAATAGTATCAAAATTAGGTACGCTCGATAGAGACATCATAATAGTAGTTCCACTAACCATCGCACTATAAAATGGCATATCATCGATACTACTCGGCGACTCATATTTTGTAATTTTTCCTTCTACAAAACTTATAGTATCCCCAACACTTGCCAGAAAAGAAGCAATATCATTATTTACAGGAATATCTAACTTGAGAATTTCTTCAATTGTACTGTATTTATCATCGAGCTCTGTAAGTTTTTTAATTTCTCCTAGTTTATGCTTAATTATTTCATTAAGCTTATTTCTAATTTTGACGATATTTTCTACTAATTCCAAAAGTATTTTTTTATGTTCGTCCATTGCGCAAATATACTATCGCTGGTTAATAAAATGCTCTATTTTAAAAAATTAGAAACGGTTGTATTTTTTATTTTAGATAAACTATTTTAGAAATTCTAAAAAATTATTTATCTGAATATCAAATAAAAGTTTAATAAGCAATCCCCCACCTAAACCTAAAATTAAAGAAAATATATTTCCTATCAAATAAACATTTCTTCTCTCGCCTTCCTCTTTAATTTTGTCTTCTCCAGCTATGCTAGTATATCCTACTAATCTCGAAGCTACCTTAACAGCAAGCCATATACCAATAAAAGTATACGCCCTTAGGGCAAGGCTTAAAGCATAAATTAATCTATCTATAAAACCCAGGGTAGCTGTTAATCTGTCAGGCACTCTTTTCTTGCCTATGCATTCCCATAAATATTTCATAAGAAACTCAATTAAAATATGTACTAGAATAAAATAAACAACAATAGTTGTGATGGAAAAAATTATATTATTAGCCATAATTATTACTCCTTTTATTATTTATTACCAACTCCTAAGTCCGTTTCTAGATAACTGTACTGAATCTGGCGACTTCCTCGGCTCCAGCGGGTGGCTTGGGCTGTTTCGAGCGGGCGTAGCGCAGGCCGAGCGGGCACGGTGCCCCGACGAAAGTCGGGGCGAGCGAGGCCGAGCAGCCGAGCACGTCCCGACACGCCGGGTCGGGACGTGCGGCCCGCGAAAAATAGCCCAAGACGGACCCCGCTGCTACATACAAAATCGCTGGATTCTTTATTTTATCCTACTCAATAAATTTCTGGAATTCTCACCGTGCGCTTTGAGCTCGATGAGGCGCTTGGTTGAGCCTTTGACGGACAATTTTACTGCCAGATAATCCCGCGGCAAATATTTGCCCAGCCGATCCGCCCATTCGATCACCGATATCGCGTCGCTATAAATGAATTCCTCATATCCGATATCCAGGATCTCTTTGATATTTTCCAGGCGGTAAAAATCAAAATGGTAAAAATAAGTTCTCTTTTTTTCATCCGCCAGTTTTATTTTATAATCGCGCATCAGCACAAACGACGGGCTGATCACCTGTGTTTCTTTTATCTTCAGGCCCGAGGCAATTCCTTTGGCCAAGACGGTCTTACCCGAACCAAACTCGCCAAAAAGGCAAAGGATATTGCCTTTTTTTAGCGCGCGGGAAACCTTGCGGCCCAGCTTTCTTGTATCTTGAGGAGAATGAGAAATTATTTTCATCTTAGAAATGCCGGAAACCTTTAGCCTTGACTTTTCTAACCTTTCCGTTTTTATCTTTCAAGGCCAGGCCCGTCTTGATCGGAGCGATATAGCCGATGGCCTTATAATGTTTCATTTTTGCGCACAACCTACTCGCCTCGCTAAAAGGCAAGGTAAAAAGTAGTTCGAAGTCCTCACCCATGTTCAATGCCTCATTGAGATTACGCGCATCTAAAGCAATCGGGATAAGGCCATCGTAAAGCACTGCACCCTTTTTGCTTTCTGCGAGAATATGGCCCAGGTCCTGGATCAGCCCATCGCTAATATCGATCATGGCATGCAGCTTAAAATTCTTTACCAGATACCGCGCTTCTTTAAGCCGCGGGGTGAATTTAAGATGTTTCGCGCGGATCGAGCCGCCCAGTGGCCCGGAGACCAGGATGATATCATTTTCTCTGGCCGTGCTTCTTAACACGAGGTTTTTCTTTTCCACAAAACCGATCAGGCTGATATCAATAGAAACCTTGGCCGCGCGGCTGATATCCCCGCCCACAATATTTATCTTAAACTTCCTCACCCAATAATTCATTCCGGCGTAGAGTTTTTTTACGTAGGCTAAAGATGTGTTCTTCGGCAGGCCCAAGGAAACCAAGGCGTATTTCGGCTCACCACCCTTAGCCGCGATATCACTGATGTTTATACCTATTGCCTTACGCCCTACCAAATAAGGATCGTCACTTTTCCTAAAATCTACGTCCTGGATAATGGCGTCGCAGGTAAAGAGCAGGTATTTATCTTTGCTGTATTTGATCACCGCGCAGTCATCGCCAATGCCTTTAACCACGCTCGCATCGGCCTTTACCCACTGCCCGATCTTTTCAATTAATCCAAATTCTCCGATCTTATCTATTCTCATCTTAGCCTTTTAAAAAATATGGCGCTTCACTTGCTGCAACGGGTGGCTCTGATCCAGGGCTCCCGACCACGCGCAGCCCCGACGTTACGTCGGGGCGAGCATGGGCGGGATGGATCAGAGACAGGACCCGTTGCTGCAAAAGACAGGCCCCGTTGCCGTCTACGTCGCTAAAGTCCTCTTAATATTCTTTTTATACGGCGGCCGAATCACACCTTTCTCTGTAATGATCGCTGTGATCAAAGCGCTTGGCGTAACATCGAATGCCGGATTATACACTTTTATTCCCTTTGGCGCGATAGGCCGCTTGAAAAATAAGCTGGTTACCTCTTCAGGGTTCCTTTGCTCAATGGGAATTTGTTTTCCCGAGGCTAAATTCAGATCAAAAGTTGATTCAGGCGCGACGATATAAAAAGGGATTTTGTGATATTTGGCCAAGACTGCCAAGTTGTACGTCCCGATCTTATTCGCCGTATCGCCGTTTGCGGCAATGCGGTCGGCACCGGCAAGCACCAGATCAATTTTGCCCTGCTTCATTAATGTAGCGGCCATACTATCAGTGATTAAGGTCGTGTCTATGCCTTTGGCCTTCAGCTCCCAGCTGGTCAGCCGCGCGCCCTGTAAAAGCGGCCGCGTCTCCGAGGCGTAAACCTTTATGCGCTTGCCAATTTCTTTGGCGCGATAAATCACGCCCTGGGCTGTGCCATAATCTACCGTGGCCAGGGCTCCGGCATTACAAATGGTCAGGATGTTGCTGCCCGTCTCAATCAACCGCGCGCCGAAACTGCTCATCCTGCGGCAGGCAGCGCGGTCCTCTGCGATGATCTTTTTTGCCTCGGCGAAGATCAGCTTTTTTATCGCGGGTATTGATCTGTGCCTATTGACCACTGCGACACCACATACCCTTTCCAGCGCCCAGAAAAGGTTCCGCGCCGTGGGCCGTGATGTAGCAATGTATTTTGTGACCCGGCCCAGGTCCTGGCTAAATTTAGCAAAAGTTTTTGCCTTTGAATCTTTTATCCCGAAATAAATACCCAGGGCTGCCGCAGCACCCAGGGCTGGCGCGCCGCGTACCTTTAGTTCCTTTATCGCGCGCCACAGCACCCTTAGATCCCGGATATAAAGATATCGCAATTCCCCCGGCAGTTTTGTCTGGTCGATAATCTTTATCGTGTTATTCTTCCACTCGATAGTTTTGATATTCATCTATTTCTCTGTAGTTATGAATTAAATTTTAGGATGAGGTATGAATATTATGCTGAACGCAGCATGCGGTGATATTCCTGCAAAGATTTCGATTCGCTCTGGCTCTTTTTCGTCGATTCGATCCCGTCCACGGTTGCCCGGGCAGCAGCCATCGTCGTCACATAGGGAATTTTATACTGGATAGCCAGCATGCGGATGTAGCTGTCGTCATAAACACTCATCCTGCCGATAGGGGTATTGATGATCAGGTTTATCTCTTTATTTTTCATCGCGTCGGCGATATTGGGCCTGCCCTCATGCAATTTTTTGATGAAGCTGGAATTAACGCCGTTCTCTTCCAGGAAAAGGTGTGTATTCTGCGTGGCGAAGATCTTGAATCCCATCTGTGAAAGCTTTGCGACTATGGGAAGGAGTTCTTTTTTTGCCCGGTCCGTTACCGTGACCAGGACATTACCTTCTGTCGGTAGTTTAGTGCCCGCAGATTCCTGCGCCTTGAAAAAGGCCAGCCCGAAATCTTTATCGATACCCATGACCTCGCCTGTAGCGCGCATTTCAGGGCCAAGCACCGGGTCTACCTCCGGGAACATATTAAAAGGAAACACCGCCTCTTTCACCGAGACGTAAGGAAGTTTACGCGGGGTAAGTTCCGGGAAATCGCTTAGTTTTTTACCGAGCATCAGCAGTGTGGCAATACGTGCCAGCGGTATGCCGATGGTTTTAGAGACCAGCGGCACGGTGCGCGAAGCGCGCGGGTTCGCTTCAAGGATGTAGACCTCGTCCTCGCAGATAGCAAATTGTATATTGATCAGCCCGGCCACTTTTAATTCTGTGGCGATCTTCGCTGTCCATTCATGGATTATTTTTAGGTGCTTTTCTTTGATGGTCCGCGGCGGGATAGTGCAGGCAGAATCCCCGGAATGTATCCCGGCGTGCTCGATATGCTCCATTACTGCCGCTATAAATGTTTTACTTCCGTCGCAAAGCGCATCGACTTCGCACTCAATGGCGTTCTCCAAAAAGCGGTCGATAAGCATGGGGTATTCGGGGCTGACCTGGATCGCCTCTTTCGCATATTTTACCAGCATCTCCTCATCGTAGATCACTTCCATGCCGCGGCCGCCTAAGACAAACGACGGCCTGACCATTACCGGGTAACCTATGCGCTTGGCGATCGTAATTGCCTCATCCAGGGAAAATGCCGTTGCGCCTTCAGTCTGGCGTATGCCCAGTTCGATCATCTTCTGCCTGAAAAGTTCCCGGTCCTCGGCAAAGGCAATGCTTTTCGTGCTGGTGCCGAGTATCTTTACGCCGTTTTTTTCCAGTTCTGCGGCAATATTCAACGGCGTCTGCCCGCCGAACTGCACGATCACGCCTTCTGGTTTATCTTTTTCCCAGATGGTCAGAACATCCTCGACGGTCAACGGTTCAAAATAAAGTTTGTTGGAGGTATCGTAGTCAGTAGAAACCGTCTCCGGATTACAGTTGATCATGATCGAATCAAAGCCTTCAGCGCGTAGCGCTAAAGCCGCGTGCACGCAGGTATAATCGAATTCAATACCCTGGCCTATGCGGTTGGGCCCGCCTCCGAGGATAAGCACCTTCTTTTTATTGGAAACCGGCACTAGGTCCTTACCGGGAGTATAGGTAGAATAGTAATATGCGGCATTTTGCACACCGCTTACCGGCACAGGCTCAAAGCGGGCATTACCCACTACTTTTTTCCTGCGCCTACGCAGGTCCGATTCTTCCACCTTAAATATTTTTGCCAGGTATTTATCGCTAAATCCCCAGGCCTTTGCCTTTTTTAAATCGCTATCCGAGAGTTTCTGCCAACCACACTTCAGCATCTCCTCCTCGAATTCTACCATCTCTTTCATTTCTTTGATGAACCACTGGCCTATAAAGGTAAGGTTATGCAACTCTTCTGTGCTCGCACCCTTGCGCAGCGCCTCATACATCAGAAAGACGCGTTCGCTGGAGGGAACGGCCAGCCGTAATTTTAGTTCTTCCAGCGAAAGATCGTGGAAATCCTTGGCAAATCCCAGCCCGTACCT
>JAQUNK010000048.1 GCA_028717645.1 Candidatus Omnitrophota bacterium | reverse complement strand
CGTTATCGGCAAAAAAATTAAATTCTCTAAAGCCGCAAAAACTGGCGCAGCTCATCCGATCCGCCGGATATTACAATATCAAGGCAAAGCGGCTGAAGAATTTCCTGGATTTTTTCTTTAAAAAATATAAGGCGGACATAAAGAATATGGCCGGCCTGGATACGGCGCTGCTACGTTCAGAGCTGTTGGCGGTAAACGGCATCGGAGAAGAAACCGCCGACTCCATACTTTTGTACGCCCTGAATAAGCCCGTTTTTGTGGTGGACGCCTATACCAAAAGGATATTTTCGCGCCATAAAATGATCAAGCCAGACGCTGCTTACAAGGATACACAGGATCTATTTACGCAGAATTTAAAAGCGGACAAGCAGATGTTCAATGAATATCATGCACTCTTGGTAAAACTCGGAAAAGATTTCTGCCGTAAACATAATCCGCGCTGTCCGCTGTGCCCCTTAAAGGGCTTGTATATCTAGAGCTAAAGATGTATAATTTTTTCCTACTCAAAGGAAGTTATGATCAATAAAAATAGATTAATCAAACTGACCCAGGAACTTATCCGTATCGATTCCCAGAACCCTCCGGGAAATGAACAGAGCATCGCGCAGTTCGTCAAACAGCGGCTCTCGTCCATCGGATTGAGGGTAAAACTTTATACTTTCGCCCCTAAAAGAACGAATGTCGTCGGGATCCTTAAAGCGAAAGATCCGCGTTTTTCTTTGCTCATCAGCCCACACCTGGATACTGTGCCGGCGGGAGCTAACTGGAAATTCGCTCCGCTCGACGCAAAGATCCATCAGGGTAAGATCTACGGCCGCGGTGCAACGGATTGCAAAGGAAATCTCGCCTCTGGCATAGAGGCTCTGCAGAGCCTGGTAGAAGCGAAAAGCAGATTAAATTACGACATTATTTTTGCCGCAACTGCCGATGAAGAAAGCGGCTCCGGCCTGGGTATTATTCCGCTCTTAGAGAAAAGGATCTTGCGGCCTGATTACGCGGTTATCCTGGACTCGGATGATTTTAAGATCGTCGTTGCCCAGAAAGGGCTGATCCATTTTAAGGTGTGTATCCGGGGAAAAAAGGCGCACGGCGCTTATCCCTGGCGCGGGGTCAATGCCATTGATATCGCCACAAGGATCATTATCAGGCTGAAAGCTTATAAATTCCGTTATCAGCCGCACCGGCTGCTTAAGGCCCCGACGGTGAATATCGGCACTATCCGTGGCGGGGACAAGGTGAACATGGTTGCGGATTTCTGTGAGTTTGAAGTGGATATCCGGTTCCTGCCCGGAATGGATGCGCGTAAGATCTTAAAAGATGTGAAAAAGATCATTCAGCGCCAGGCGAGGGATTATAAAATAGAAATAGAGGGCATCCAGGAGCCTTATGAGATAGACGCCAGGCACCCGCTTGTAGCAGGCCTGGTGAAGAAGAATCAATCTATTATCGGAAAAAAAAATCTCTCCGGCTCAGAAGGGGCGACGGTGATCACCTTCTTTCAGGACCTGCATATACCGGCGCTGGCCTATGGCTGCGGCTCGGGCGGCACGGCGCATGCCAGTGACGAGTATATAAAAATAAAAGATCTTTACCGCGGAGCGATAATACTGGAGGAATTTTTAAAAAGTTTCAAAGGAGACAAACTAAATGAATGATTATTTAAAGATAGAGGAAGCCCCTAAATTAAAAAAACCCATTCTTATCGTCGCCTGGCCCGGGATGGGGGAAGTGGCTTTTAAGGCCGCTTTTCAGCTGATTAACGGACTGAAGGCCAAGGAATTCGCCCAGGTCCCTGCGCAGGAATTCTTCTATCCTTTCGGCTGCTCCATCCACGACGGTGTATTGGACATACCGCCGTTACCGAGCAATAAATTCTATTACTGGGTAAATCCCAACAAAAAAGATAAAACCAGAGCCATCAATGACCTGGTGATTTTTTTAAGCAATGCCCAGCCGGACCTGGCCCGCGCCAAAGATTATTCCGAAGCGATATTATCCCTGGCAAAAAAATTAAAAGTAGAAAAGATTATCGGTTTTGCCGCCATGCCCGTGCCCATAGAGCATGCGCAGGAGCCGGGTGTCTGGTATGGCGCCACGAGCATGGACCTGGCGAATGAATTAAAGAAATACGGCCTGAAGTTAATGGCCGACGGGCAGATCAGCGGAATGAACGGGCTTTTCCTGGCCATGGCCAAGGCCAAGGGGCTGAAGGGTTTTTGCCTGTTGGGTGAAATACCGCTTTACACTATCCATATCGAGAATCCCCGCGCTTCCCAGGCCGTTTTGGAACAATTAAGTAAAATATTGGGCATACCTTTGGACCTGGCAGGCTTAAAAGAAGAGGCCAGGACCATTGAGATGGAGATAAATAAACTCCTGGATTATTTTAAGGTCGGTGCGCAGTCCGAGACTTCCAATCCTATCGGAGAGGATGAGATCGAACGGATCAAGAAGTCACTCGGCCAGTATACGCGCCTGCCCGCGTCGGTGAAGGAAAAAATAGAAAAACTGTTTGCCGAAGCAAAAAAAGATATTTCCAAGGCCCAGGAATTGAAAAAAGAGCTGGATTACTGGAGCGTTTATAAGGATTATGAGGACAAATTCCTGGACCTGTTCAAGAAGTCGAAAGAAAAAGGGAATTAAAGGCTTATTTTAACATTTTGACTTGACAAATTTAAGATATTATGTTAAAAAATATTATAATAAATAATAACTAAGGTAAATTTTGGAGGCGCGAGTAACAAATTGAAAAAATAAGGTTTTGGAAAAGGGCTCAAAGCGTTATGAGCCCTTTTGTTTTAAGTGAGGCCACTTGTGGCGTCGAGGATCAAACATCAAAACATGCTTACAGTAGGTTTAACTTACGATTTAAAAACAGATTACGTATTCAAAGAGGCAGACCCGCCGGATGCTAATGCCGAATTCGACCATCCTTCCACGATAGATGTTATCTGCAAGACCATCGAAAGCCAAGGCTACAAAACCAAACGTATCGGTAATATCGATAATCTCCTGGATAAAATAGATAATTTAGGCGTAGACATCGTCTTCAATATTTCCGAAGGGGTCAGCGGAAGGAACCGCGAATCGCAGGTCCCGATCATCCTGGAGATGAAAAATATCCCGTTCGTCGGTAGCGATGGGCTCACCTTAGGGATGACCCTGGATAAGATCATGACCAAGAAGGTGATGATCGCCGAAAAGATTCCCACTCCGAGATTTTTCGAAGCGAGTTCCCTGGAAAAATTCCAGATGGATGGCCTTAAATTCCCCCTGATCGTCAAACCGCGCTGCGAAGGTTCTTCCAAGGGCCTGTCGGAAAAATCCCGCGTCGAGAACGAACAGCAACTTAAAGAACAAATAGATTTTATCGTGCGCACCTATAAACAGCCGGCGTTGATCGAAGAATTTATTACGGGCAGCGAATATACCGTGGCGCTTATCGGTAACGGCGACGAGGTGGAGGTTTTCCCACCGGTCCAGATAAAAATAGACGGAAGGCTCAACCTCAAAGACAAATTCTATACCTTCAGCCGCATTACTTCGGATAGATTGGAATATATCTGTCCGGCGAAGATAAATGCCGGCCTCAGGGATGAGATCATGCTTTTGGCAAAACGCACGTATCAGGCGGTAGAATGCCGCGATTTCGGCAGGGTCGATTTCCGCATCGATGAGAAAGACAAGCCTTATGTGCTGGAAATAAATCCCTTGCCGTCTTTATCCACGGAAGATGTCTTTACGCCCATTGCCAAGTGCGTGGGTACGACTTACAACCACATGATCGGAAAAATCTTGGCCAGTGCTTTAAAGAGGTATAATCTGAAAAAATGAACCCCGCACTTTCTTCGCATTCAATATATTTTGTAGAAAAGGGTGGGGTAAGTAAAATAAATAGAAGATAGAATAAAAAAGAAGGTGCGTGGTGAAAGTAGCGCTTACTTATAATTTGAAAAAAGAAGAATCCGGAAAGCCTGCGGATTACTGTTCTGAATTCGACAAGGAAGAGACGGTCGCGGCGATCGCCGACGCGATCAGGTCCAAGGGCCACAAGGTGGACCTGGTAGAAGTTTCCAGCTGCAATTTATTTTCTCATTTTCGCCACCATCCCGTAGACATCGTCTTTAATATCGCTGAAGGAAAATCCGGCAGGTATCGTGAATCCCAGATACCCGCTATCCTGGACCTCTTGAATATTCCCTATACTGGTTCCAATCCCCTGGCCCTGGCTCTTGCCCTGGACAAGACCTTGACCAAAAAAGTGCTTATTTCCGAGGGCATCCCGACGCCGAATTACCAGCTTTTCCGTATGGGCAGGGAAGCATTGAACCCGGCGTTAAAATTTCCCCTGATCGTCAAGCCCAACCGCGAGGGTTCGGCAAAAGGCATTAATTTGAATAACGTCGTTTTCGACCGGGTGCGCCTTTACGAAGAAATAGATAAAGTGATAAATGAATATAAACAAGAGGTGCTGGTCGAGGAATTCATCGAGGGAAGAGAACTTACCGTGGGCGTTCTGGAGAACGGCAAGACCACGATCTTTCCTATCCTGGAAATAGATTTTTCCACCTGTACCAAGAGTAACGAATATTTTTATTCCTGGAGGGTGAAAGAATTCCAGGGTAATGCTGACCTGGGCCTCACCCCGACTTTTTATTGCCCGGCGCGCCTGGATAAAGAAATAGAGAACAAGGTCAAAGAAGTGGCGCTCAGGACTCATCATGCCATCGGTTGTTTTGATGTTTCCCGTACGGACATCCGCCTGAACAAAGACAATGTTCCTTACGTTCTGGAGATTAATCCTTTACCCGGGCTCGACCCGGTAGAGTCTAACCTGCCAATGATGGCAAAGGCAGCGGGAATGAAATATGAAGATTTGGTTGGAGCGATATTAATGAGCGCTTCCGAAAGAAGCGCATCGCTTCCGCGTTCTGCGGGGCGAGCCGAAGGAGGGATTTGATGGCCACTAATGGCGTTGCCGAGGCATCGCAGCTCTTAAAACCCGAAACGATCATCGCGAAGAAAATACTGGAAAGTTCGCGCATAAGTTTATATAAAGATGTGGATCCGTTGGACTGGGAAGATTGGCATTGGCAGTTAAAAAACAGGATCCGCAATAAAGAAGATCTTTCTAAGGTAGTCAATCTCACCAGCGAAGAAGAAAAGGGCCTTTCCCAGGCTAGGGGCAGGATGGCAATGTCCATCACGCCTTATTGGGCAACGCTGATCGACGTTGATGACGAGAACTGCCCGATCCGCCGGCAATCCATTCCTACAGCTAACGAATTCGTGGTTAGCCCGCATGAAATGGTTGATCCCTGCGCCGAAGACCGAGATTCCCCTGTGCCGGGCCTGGTGCACCGTTATCCCGACCGGGTCCTGGTGCTGGCTACAGACCAGTGCGCGATGTATTGCCGTCATTGTACGCGCCGCAGGTTAGTCGGTGAGACAAAAGAAACAGCCGGCATCCTGGAAAGGATCGACGCTATCGTAGATTACCTGAAAGCAAACAGAAAAGTAAGGGACGTATTGATTTCCGGCGGCGATCCGCTGATGCTGGAAGACGAGGTCTTGGAAGAGGTCGTGGGGAAGATCCGCGCGGTCAATTCCGTAGAATTCTTAAGGATAGGTACGCGCGTGCCGGTAACATTGCCGCAGCGCGTTACTCCGTCGCTGGTGACGATGCTCAAAAAATATTCACCACTGTGGGTCAGCCTGCATTTTAACCATCCCAAAGAGATAACCAAGCGTTGTAAGATTGCCTGCGATATGCTGGTCGAAAGCGGCATACCTTTAGGCAGCCAGACCGTGCTTTTAAAAGGCATAAACGACCGGCCCTACATTATGAAGAAATTGATGCATGAGCTTTTAAAGATCAGGGTCAGGCCATACTATATTTATCAATGCGACCTGGTACGCGGGACGCATCACTTCCGTACACCCGTAGCCACGGGGATTAATGTGATTGAAAAGTTGCGCGGCCACACTACCGGCTATGCTGTGCCGGTTTACGTTGTAGATGGCCCCGGCGGCGGTGGTAAAATACCGGTAGGCCCGAACTATGTGCTTTCCCAGGCTAAAGGTAAATACGTCCTGCGTAATTACAAGGGCAAGATCTATACCTACCTGGAAGAATAACCGGATACCTCCCTTTTTAGGCTTGACAGCGGGCATTTTTCAGCTTAAAATCTATACACATAAAGCTTAATTACTTGAGGATCCCGCAAAAAACAGTGATTCTTATAGGTAAGCAGGGGACCCAGGCGACAATTTAATTTCGGGGCTAATATCCAAGACCGGCTTGGATTAGGGCGCTCGGCCCGAGCCCGGCAGCTAACCCTGTAAGCTTGGTTAGAGAGAATATAACCCAGAGAAAACTCTCTGGTTTTTTGTTTGCCGCAGGAAGCGGTACACCAACCAATACTTTATGAAGATTTCCGAACTGGTTCAAAAAAACTTAGTCACCGCAAATTTAAAGTCTCATACCGCTGAAGGCGTCATTTCCGAGATCGTAGACCACCTTTATAAATTGAGGAAGATCAGGGATAAGAAACAGATCTTGGCCAGCCTTTTAAAGAGAGAAACATTGGGTTCTACCGGTATCGGGGAAGGCATCGCCATCCCCCACGCGCGAATCGCCGAATTAAAAGAGGCGGTTCTTTTCGTCGGTCTTTCGCGGCACGGCATAAATTTTTCTTCTGTCGATGGTAAGCCGGTTTATCTGGTAGTATTTTTCCTCACCCCCCTCTTAGAAAGCGAACTGCATCTTAAGATCCTCGCCAAAGTAGCCGGGCTACTGGATAACAAAGTCCTCCTCCGGCAGCTGATGCGCTGTAAGACTAGCGACGAACTCTTTCAGGTCATAGTACGCGGTGGGACGGAAAGGGAAGGTTTTATCGCCCTGACCAAGGAAGAGATCTACCTGGAACTAAGAAGCAGCGACAACGGTATTTCCGATGTTTCGGCGGCAAAAAGGCTAGAGGTATACGGCCCGAATAAACTGAAAGCGATCAGAAAGACTCCACTGG
>JAQUNK010000047.1 GCA_028717645.1 Candidatus Omnitrophota bacterium | reverse complement strand
CGCCTAAAACCAAAGCCGCCAATCTGTCCAAAGAAGCGGTTTTTTCTTTTCTCTTGACGAACTTTAACACCAGGTCCCTGAGGACCATAGAAATAAAATACCCGAAAATAAGTAAAGCCACAAAGCAAACGGCATTTACTAATTCCGGGGTAAGAGGTACTTTATCGCGGACAAAATCGCCTAAAAAATTGAAGTTTTCAAAAGAAAGCAGTATACCAATCAGGACGCCTAACAGCTTAAAAATCTCGACCAGGGCGCCTTTATTCTGAGCGATGTAACATATTCGGATTAAAAGGATTATAAAAGCGACATCCAGCCAGTTAAACTGTTTAGCTAAATCGGTAAACATGGATTTCCCCCGGAAAAGAAAGCCCTTTCTTTTTAAAATGAATACTTAAGTATAACTGATGGAATGGCTTTTGTCAAGGCGGGATGGTGGGAAAGATTTGCCGGCCTAAAACAAACATCGGGCCCTTTATCTTATTATTTATCAATAAGTTACGAGGCAGGATGTTGAAAGAAAAAAATAATGCTTAAAGATTATTCCTGCTTATCTTTTGTTAATTTGCCGGCCAATATATATAGGAATAATAAATTGTTCCGTTATAACAAAGGCTACTATTAATAGCAGTGTTGCCTATAACATGCCTGTTATTGACAATATTACGCCAAATATAAACCTGACAACCTATGGTAGAGCTTTCTATGCCCCTCAAAATTGGCACCATATTATACTGGTTAGCATTAACACCGGTATCGTATTGCGCGCCAACAGCCATTGTACCAGAACCAAAATTTACACTACTTGCAGCCATAGATTGCCACTTAGTTCCATCACAAAAATACATTTTTTGCGTTTCGATCCTTCCGCCTGAATAAGTTCCGCTATAATACATTAACCCCTGGCCGTTTGAATCGCAAGTTTGCGGAGCAGCATCAGCAGGATAGATCCTTAAAGTCTTATACACTCCATACGGCGAAGGGTAATACGTGGTAAGCGTGATCTGCTCGGATTGGGTCTGAGCAAAAGAGAAAAACGGAATAATTAAAGTTAAACCTAGAAAAATGATGAAAAATAAAGACGTTTTTTTAAACATAGCCAACCCCTTTTTATTATTAGGGGAATATTCCCCTATCCTACTTTATTTTGCACAAATAGCATAAACTATGGGCGAATAACCAGGAGACTCGACATGGCACCAACCAGGGCTACCATCTGTTGGAATATTAGGTATAACCCTCTGAACGAGAACATAGGTAGTATCAAAGCCACAACCTGTCAAATTAGGATAATTGAGAGTACATCTAGCTTCGAGAGGACCCTGAAAAACCTTTGTCTGCGCAGCGCCTCCCTTCATTGTTTTCCATTTAAGATTCGCGTTACAATAAAGAGGCATATGGTCGCCCTGCGAATATGCTATATCACCCTCATTGCTACAATTCCCCTCCTCCACTGCTGTTGATTGGGGATAAAGCCTTAAAGTCTTATACACTCCATACGGCGAAGGGTAATACGTGGTAAGCGTGATCTGCTCGGATTGGGTCTGAGCAAAAGAGAAAAACGGAATAATTAAAGTTAAACCTAGAAAAATGATGAAAAATAAAGACGTTTTTTTAAACATAGCTACCTCCTCTTATGGGGTACACTAATTAAACAATACTCTGTTTTTCGAGTAAAAACAACAAAAATTTTTGCATATCTTTAGTTGCTGCATCCTCCAAGGCCGCCTCCGCCACCGCCCCCGCCGACTTGTTCACAGCCGCGGCTTTTTGCCTGGTTCCCCATTGAATCCTCAGAAAAATACGCAGCACATACCCTACTGGAATTAGGCGATTTCCCTCCAGAAGTGCATCTTACAGCGGTAAGCGTAAAACAAGGAGAAGTAAGCCCTGTTCCGCAATTCAAAGAAAGACTATATAAAAACCAATGGCTAGGCTGGCAACTTTCATAAGGCGGTAATTCAACATACTGGGAAAGCGCTACCGGGTCGTTGGTAAATTCTCCGGTATCATGGAAATTCGTCCATTCTGCTTTTCTGAGCCCGTCAAAAACGCTGTCTATTTCTGAAGTCCGGCTTCTTTCAGAAAGGCTGTTATACTGGACCAAAGCTATAATTGCCAAAACACCGATAATAATGATCACGACCAATAATTCTAACAGAGTAAAGCCTTTTTTTATACTATTCATCTTCACCTCTCTTATTCTTTTGGGTTATCTTAGCTTAGCGTATCTTAATTATTTTAGTTATTTACGGCATCCGCAAAAGTTTTTTTCTTGGTTACCGCGGAGATCCTAAATTTTAAAAGTTTATTTGGATAAAAGAAACCTGGCCCAAGATCAACTGGTATGTAATTCTGCGTATAGCCGGTATCGCCTTCGGATAGAACCTCTAATTCTTTACCCAAGAATTTCTGGCGATACTGATATGATAGGATATCGCTAAGCGCTTTTAGCCTCTTGGTCCTGCGGCTTACAACATCCGTAAGGATCTTTTCTTTAAACTCGTATGCAGGAGTGCCTTTACGCGGCGAAAAAGGAAAAATATGCGTACGCAAAGGTAGTATACACTTCAAAACATCCATTGTATTTTTAAAATTTTTCTCATTCTCCGACGGAAATCCTACCAAGACATCCGTAGTAATACTTAAAATGGGTATGCGCTTCTTCAACTTTTCTATCAGTTCAATATAATCTTGCGCTTTATACCTGCGGCTCATCAGCCCTAATATCCGGTCGTCGCCGCTTTGTAGAGGTATGTGTAAATGCGGACAGAGTCTCTTTGAGGTCTCCATCTTTTGGATCAATCTTTCGTTGATATCACCCAGCTCTATGGAACTTAAGCGTATACGGAATTCACCGTCAATTTTGTCCAACGCAGAAATTACGCCTGCCAAATCCTCGGACCTATTTTTCCTGCCGTATTTGCCCAAGCATATACCGCACAAGACTATTTCTTTAAAGCCGTTCTCGACTAAACCCTCAGCTTCACTCACAATATCAGCAAGGGATTTACTTTTAATAATGTTGCGCACTAAAGGAACTTTGCAATAAGAACAAAAATTATTGCATCCGTCCTGAATTTTTAAAAATGCGCGGGTATGCCCTTTAAAACCGACAACAGCGGATTCGAATTTACTTTTATCAAGAATACGCGCATCTTTAAATTCATTTCTTAGCTTATCCTTTTCGGATCTAACCAGGCAACCGGTAATATAAATATCCGCCTTAGGGTTTTCTCTTTTCGCCTTTCGGATAAAATAGCGGGAATTACTGTCTGCGCGATGGGTCACCGTACAGGTATTAATGATGTACAGATCGGCGGCAACGCCGTTATCCAACTCGCTTAACCCTTTCGCCAGGTAACCCTGCCTTATTTGTTCTGACTCATACTGGTTGACCTTACAACCAAGGGTAAAGATCTTGAATGTTCTCATCTTAGCGATAATTATATTTTAATATACTCATGATGTAAATACAAGCCATATCTACCCTTAGTACCGTATCCCCGAAATCTACGGCAATAAACCCCGAATCCCTGGCAGAATCCAGCTCTTCGGGTGTAAAGTCGCCTTCCGGGCCGATAAGCGCTAGGATATTGCGGCAGGTGCTTCCCAGCGCTTCTTTGATCTTTTTTCTTTTGCCAAAGAGCGTAGGGATAAGGCGCAACTCGTAATTTTGGCCGTCTTTAATGACTTCTCTTATCGGTTTTATTTCATCGATTGCGGGAATATAGGCCCTTTGCGACTGTTCCGCCGCGGATATCGCGATCTTCCTCCAGCGACTTACCTTCTCTATCTTTGAGCGCTCATCCAACTTAACGATCGTACGCTGGGTAAGCATCGGCATGATCTTATCTACGCCTAATTGCGTGAGCTTCTCTACGATATCATCCATTTTTACATTCTTAGGGATCGCCACGGCGACGGCGATAGAACCTACCGGCTTTTCTTTAAATTCTTTTTTCTCTATTTTGATTCCCATAGTATTTTTATCCATCGAACTAATTGTTCCCTGGTATTCCCATCCGGCTCCATCAAAAATATGGATCTTATCTCCTATTTTAAACCTCAGAACCTGCCTTATATGCTTGATTTGCTGTAGATCAACAATATGGAGACTATTGCCGGATACATTCTGGGATGGAGAATAGAATCTATGCATTACTCACCACCAGACATTAGTATTCTTTTTCATTAAATACTTCCGCAGTAAAAATATAAATATCGCTTGAGCCATCGCGCCAACAATCTGCCGAAAGACCCGCTTTATGGGTACAAAGATTGGATAAAAATTCTTCTTTGGTCCAGCCGGTCTCCCCAGCCACCTGCGGCAGGAATACACCACTCCTAAAACCCTTTCTGATCAAAACGCCGTGTTTACCTAATTCGATCTTATCCGGATCGTTTATCTTCTCTAATTCTGAAAGTACGGAGATCTCTATTTCTATGTCCTCAAGTTCCGAAGCTGTAAGTGCGGAAAAACGCGGGTCATTTACCGCTGCCTCTATACTCATATCCCTGATGGTGAGATAAAGCGGCTTTTCACCAACGAGATTACCGATACATCCGCGTAATTCACCCTGCTCGGTCAATGTGACGAATGCGCCCTTCTTCGTGTTTAATACGGCATTTGATTCTTTGACCTCTAATGGTTTCCCGGTTTTAAGGTATTCCTGAATAGAGGCCCGCGCGATCTCTAAAAGCCTTTTCCTTTCTTCTTTATTCAGCATGCCTGCCTCACTTTTTGTTTTTTCTGTATTATTTTTTTTATATAAAGCAACGCTCGCATAGCCCACTACGCTGGATCGATCGCCTGTAACATCCCCGGAATTGGCATATTTGAGCACTTCTATCCCAAGATCATTTTCTTTAGCAAAGTATAAAGCGGTCAATACCGGGCCTAGCCCGCATAATTCGCATTTCTCTTTTCTCGCCGCCTCATAGAGCCCTGCTGGATCGGTATTTTTAATATAAGAAAGTGTTTCTTTATCCATAGATACGGCAGCCTCGTAAGGATGATAATGCGAAAGGTCAGTTGAAACGACTAAAAGCGCATTTTTACCTTCCAAGGCTATTTTTAAACTATGCGCCAAGAGCTCGCAGTCGCTTAGACTAAAACCGCCCATAACCAAAGGAACTAATTTAAAATTTTTTAAGACTGTCTGCAAAAAAGGTAGTTGTACTTCCAGGGAATGTTCCTTATTAAAAACGGAAGGATTATCTTTTATATTGGAATTAAGTTCTTGGAGCTGCTTTGATAATATTTCATCCACAGGGATATTTCCCAGCGGAGTATTGAATTCTCCTTTGGGCCAGATGGCTACGCCGGCAATATCCTGGCGGTGGCTCAAGGCAAGAACCACTACTACATCGTAATGCCTGCCTTCTATTGCCTTATAACCGTATGCCGCAACACTTCCTGAAAAATCGTAGCCCGCATGCGGCGAAATAAGGGCTAAGATTTCTCCATCGATCTGCTCAGATTTTGTATTGTTTAGGAAATATTGTATCTTTTGCGAAAGATCCTTTGGAGCAGCAGGATAGAATTGGCCCGCCACATTGGGGTATTTGATTTCAGTGGCATATGCCGCGGGAATAAGGAAACAAAAAATGAAAAAAAAGAGGATTGATTTACGCATATAAAAATTCCCTTGTCGGAAATTTTGTTAGAATCTTTACTTGCGGGTGGCACTCCGCTCGCTACGGCCCTTGTCGGGCCGCTTAACGCTCGCTTGAGTGCCACCAAAATTTCCTTGTCGGAAATTTTGGTGGAGGCCGAAATACATTATTTCGGCACTCACCATGCTTTTCATTAATGAAAAGCATGGTGGAGCTGAGGGGGATTGAACCCCTGACCTCGTGCATGCGAGGCACGCGCTCTCCCAGCTGAGCTACAGCCCCATCGCAACTTAATCTACCATACCCCATATTGCTTTTCAACAAAAAATCCCGATTTTTCAATCGGGAGATATGTATTTTTTATAATTATAACCCAGGTTTAATTAGCCGATGCCCCTGGTATATGCACAGTAGTAGTAAGGTTCACTTCAGGATTATCTTCCAGATTCGTGGGCGCAGACACAGAAGTATTATAACGCATAGTAAGATTGATATTGATAGTTGCGGCATCGACCATAGCCGCGCTAAAATTAGCTACATTACCGCTAGATAAAACTTCCCATCCTGGAGTACAGGAAAGAGACCCTGGGCTAATAATCCAAGAGGGCGCAGATTGATTTGAGCAATAAGCTAAAGAATACGCTCCTATACCTGGTGCGTCTGCACCAGGCCTCTTCCATAAATAGCTTACCAAAGTATCATCATTTATACTCGTAGCAGGAGGATAATAAGTCCCATTCTCGTTCAGCCTGACTTGAAGAAACTGATATGGATCGCTTGCAGACCCTGATATAGTACCAATAACAACCGGCAAACAATAGTAAGCAGTAGTTGATGGCTCACAAGAAGAACTGCCTGTCGCTCGCAATAAATTTTTGGTGATGTGTTCTAGAATCAAGTAGCCATCATTCTGCAGTTTAGCGCGCCTCTCGCTGGCAATTACATGATGGAAAGCAAATTTTTGAATACTGGCCAAGGCAAGCACCAATACCCCGATCAAAACAACGGTAAGCAGCAACTCGATCAATGTCAAACCGCGGATTTTATTCTTCTTTTTTATCATTTTAAAGGTTAATGAACTGGCTCTGACCAGTTGATACTCATCGTTACTTTGCGCGTTTCAGGACTGCCTGTTTGAGTAGACATATCACTGACATTATATCTAGAGATATAAGTTATAGTGTTGAGTGTTTCACTGGGGCCTACTTTGTTCGCCCCAAAAGTAAGGTTACCCCAGCCGCTAGGATTTACATCGCTACTAAGCGAATCCGCTACTCCTTTGCCAAGCTCCATGGCCTGGGCACGGGAACGGCTGTAAAGAATGTATCTTCTTCCGGCAGTAAAAATATAGGCCAATGTCCCTAGTATCAAAGCGGTTAACAACGAAGCAACCAAAAGTTCTACCAGAGTTACGCCCTTCT
>JAQUNK010000046.1 GCA_028717645.1 Candidatus Omnitrophota bacterium | reverse complement strand
CCTAAAGCTGCCAGCTTGGTATCAGGAATATCCAATTCATTAAAACCCGCTTTTTTAGCATCGCTTGTTTTCGTGCCGTAAATTATCTTTTTTATCCTCGCCCAGTGTATCGCGCTAAAACACATCGGGCAAGGCTCGGTAGTAGAGTAGATCACGCATCCGGAGAGATCATAGGTCCTTAATTTCTTACAGGCCTTCCTGATCGCGTTGATCTCAGCATGGGCCGTAGCATCATTTCTTAGAACCGCGTTCCTGGAGATAGCTACCAGACGGCCCTTCTTTACGATACAGGCGCCGAACGGCCCGCCGGCCATACTTTTAAAGTTCTTACGCGCCTCTTTTACAGCCAGCAGCATAAATTTTTTATCGTCCATTTATTAATCAATAATCTTGGCAGTAAGGAACATGACCACCTTATTATTCTTACTTTTCTCTTTTGTAGAAAGCGGCATTCCGAATAAAGTCTGATTGTTTTGCGTAACTTCTTTTTCCGTATCCAGCGAACCAATGGCTACGGTATCTCCGTTATTCAGGATAACGTTGGTATAGACCGTCCTTTGAGCAGGATTCCCGCCTTTCTCCAGCGTGCTTACCGATGGCCTTAAGGTTACCATGATAGTATTGTCGTCATTTACCGTTGGCAAAACTTCCAGAAAATTCCCTATCGGCTCCCTGACCGGAGTAGTCACAACAGTGCCGGCCGGATAGATCACCACTTCGTTACCGATCACTTCATCGGTACTCACTTGCAGCTCGGCTGGCTGGTTGCTCAATGTCCTGACCTTCATCGTAGAGCGCGTATGTGCGTCCTTATTCTTTTCAATTGCAGCCAACACCGCGCTAAATTGGCCCGAAGGAATAATTATGCTGCTGTGGGTGATCCCGATATTCTTGAAAAAGTCCTTACTTGCCTCTGCCACCGTGACCTCGATCTCTACCTGCTTTTGTTTGATATCCAGGCTTTCGATCACACTGGCAATACGCTCTATATTTTGCGGATAATCGCGTACAATTAAACTATTGGAATTACGGTCAAAGCTCACCGTTCCGGCTTCGCTCTTTAGATCATTGGCTATATTATAGAAAGATCCTATATCGCCATAGTTGATCTTGAATATCTTCAATTGTAAATTCTCTGCCCAGCAAAAACTTACTACGCTAAAAAATAAAATGCTGATAATGATGGTCGTTTTTTTCATCTTAAAAGGTTATTCCCCTACCAGAACCTGTTGAGAGCATAAAACTTGAATAGGAGTGGCCCTGCTATATACAAATCAAAATGACTTTGTTATAATACCAGTTATGATATCACGAAAATTCAGGCCTGATGAGATTTTATTTTCTCCTACCACCCGATGTAATCTTCGTTGCGCGCATTGCGATAATCAAAATTACCGCTTTGACCTGCCTAAAAAATACGCCGTCAGATTTCTTGGCGCCTGTGCCAATGCCGGCATCAAGCGCGTAGGGTTTAGCGGAGGCGAACCTTTTCTCACCACCGATTTTTTATGCACGCTGGCCAAAGCAGCGATCCGGCGCAAAATGCTTTTTAGCCGCATTATGACCAACGGCGCTTGGTTTAAAACCAAAAAGGAATTGCTCTCAACACTCAGGCGCATTTTCCGCGCCGGCTACGACGGCGATATCTGTATCAGCGTAGACGCCTTTCACCGCCAGGATCTTCGTAAGGTCGCGCTATTCATCCGCACTGCTTTAGCGCTCTGGAAGAGGCCTGACCTGATCTCTATTGCCGCAGTAAAAGGATCTTCGGATACTCAAACCCGCAAACGCCTGGAAAAATTAGCAAAATTATTGAACGCCCACTTTACTAAAAGCCAGCATGGACACTTTATAAAGAACAAGGACTTATTTATAAAAATATTTTATATCAGCCTTTCGCCTGTCGGCAAGGCTACACTCCTTAAAAATCCCTGGGATGGCAAATGGTTCCGGGATGATTTCTGCAAGGGCCCGGGGAATGTATTTTTCGTCCTTCCTGATGGAACAGTAAAACCCTGCTGCGGCTACGGCAATGACAATGAGATATTTACCATCGGTTCGATCAAACATGATACCGTGCAAAAGCTTCTAAGCAATGCCCAAAAGAACCGTTTTATTTCAAAGATTTTTAGCACCGGCCTTCATCCGATCAGGCAAACACTCCAACGGTTGGGAGTCCGTTTCCCCGGCAAAACCTCAAACCATTGCTTTTTCTGCTACTACCTGGCAAACAATGTTGCACGTCCACTGCTTAAATCTGCGTTAAAATCCTGAAACCCTGCACCCCCTACTTGCTCTAGCGCAAATGTAGGGCCAACCACACCGTTTTCTGTTTTGGATGCGTCCACTCTACCCGATGTAATGTATTCGCAGGGATAAAAATATAATCGCCTGCTTTTAAGATGCACTTCTCTTTCTTTCCCTTAAATAGCAGGCTAGCTTTGCCTTGTAAAACTATTGCCCACTCTGCGGATCTTTCCTTAAGCCACTTACCTTTGACTGTGGCCTGGCCTTTTGAGACGATCCGCTCCAATCTAAATCCCTTTCCCCTGGCTAATGTCTTAAACGCTTCTCTTTTGCGCACACCAGGAAGATGGGAATATATATTTCGAATTATCATCTGTTTACTATCTTTTCTTTACCCCTTGTAAAGGAGATTTAATATTGTATACTTTAATTGGAAGGCGGGTAGAATAAAGATACTTGTAGTTATCCGCCCTTCCTACAAGAGCTGGGGCTGTAGAAACGAAGCAGTAACCCTGACTCTTGTTCTTTTTTTTAATGAGCACATAACTTACGGAGCACGAAGTGCGACGTAAGTTATAGGTGCGAATTAATCCCTACACAATATCAATCTTCTTTCCACTAAATTCCACATAATCGCCTGCGCGTAGCTTCCTACGAACACGCGACTCAACGACCCCGCTCACCTTAACCAAGCCTGCCTGTATCTGTTGCTTGGCTTCAGCGCCGCTGGCCACCAACCCCACAGCCTTCAGCACATTATCCAACTCTGCAAAATCAGCCTGTAATTTAAATTCCATAACTATTTATGGTATATATCCAAAAGCTGCAGCCTTGCCGCCTCCAGGCGCTGCGCAAAAACTACTACCAGCCTTTTTAATAAAAGGTATCCCAAGTCAGGATTTTTTTCGCATTTTTCTCTCAAACACTTTCCATCCAGTGCCAGTACGCGCGTGTTTTCTACGGCCTTGGCGCTAAAACGATAGCTGTACGGAGGGATGAGCCAGGACCAGCCGAGGATCTCGCCTCCGCCGATCGTCTGGATAATAATTTCGTTGTGTTCTTGGCCGATGTAAATGGCCACCTTGCCGCTACGAATAATATAGAATTTATCAGCGGCCTCGCCTTCCTTGAGGATCACCTCGCCCTCCTTAAAAACCTTGTGCGTGGTGCATCCGACGATAAAATTAATGTGCTCCTGCGGTAAACCCTCTAAAAAGGGATGCGCTTTCAATGTCGCTTCCAATGGCTCCATCCTCGCTTCCATCTTCTTCTCCTTTTTAACCTTCTTCAAACTCGTCCGCATCCGCCTCAAAACCACACCCTTCGCATTCTATTTCAGACGGATCGTCCTCCTCATCATCATCCTCGTCATCAATCTCATGTTCACGCCCACAAAGCGGACAAATATAAGTTCTCGGCCCTTCCTCAGGTTCAGGCATCTTTCCACCCCGCTCTTCCTAGAGACACTTCTCTCAAAACCTCTTCAACCATTTTTCGCCTTGATCATGATTAAAAGCATCTTGAATCTACGTATTGCCTTTAAGGCGTGGGGTTTATGCGCGGGCATGATGATCATTTCGCCCTTTTTTACGCTATGGGGCTTACCGGAGATCATTATTTTAGCACTGCCGTCTGCAATATAGACTAAGGCATCGAATGGCGCGGTGTGCTCGCTTAAACCCTGGCCCTGATCAAAGGCGAACAAGGTCACGCTTCCGCTGTCTTTTCTAATTATCTCCCGACTAACCACAGAATCACGCTGATAATCCAGCAAATCCGCAACTTTCATCGCTTTAACCACTCTTCACTCCTGCGCCAACGGTCTAAAAAGTTAATTTTCCGGCTTAACGATAATTACAAAAGCTAAGCGGTATGGAAAAATCCAGTCCCTTCAGATGCGCGATAACTACCTGTAATTCATCCTTCTTCGACGAACTGACCTTGATCTTTTCACCTTCAATTTGAGCTTGCACTTTTACCTTGAGCCCTTTTATGATCCCGATCAGCTCTTTCGCTTTTTCCTTATCAATACCCACGCATATTTCCACTGTCTGGCGCAGATAATTCTGGAATGCCTTTTCCGGGTCATTGAATTTAAGGGACTTCAAAGAAATATTCCTTTTTGCCATGCGCGTAGCCAAAATATCGGTAAGCGCGCGCAATTTGTAATCGTCATCCGCGACCAAAGTGATTTTCTTTTCTTTGCGCTCATAGGCGATAGAAGCCTTGCTGTCCTTGAAGTCATAGCGCTGGGCCAACTCTTTATTCGCCTGATTTATCGCATTATCCATTTCCTGCAGGTCAACTTCAGATACAATATCAAAAGAAAAATTTGCCATAATTCAATATCCTCTTTATTTCCAGGCACTTATTCAGAAACGGTCTTAAAATCTTCAATCAAGATCCACATCGTCTACAATGACTATTTGTCCCTTTTTTACATCTCTTTTGAGCTTCAAATTAACCTTCCCAAGCTCAAGCGATATTTCTTTGAAATAGTCAACTTGATTATTGTTTTCTTTTTGAACCTTTATTAAAAAATTCATTAAACAACTTTGTACTATACATTCAAACCATTTTAAGCTAGGAGTTCGGACTTCTTTGCCATCTATATTATTTTTTACATATTTTCTATTTAATCTATCAGCTAAATCAACAGCTTCAGGAATCTTTTTTCCGCCATGCGTAAATCCAGATCTGTGATTATAATAAATTTCTTTCAATATGCTCTGCCATTCTTTATTGGTTGAGAAATCTGACTTATCCGGTAGATACTTAATTATAAAATCGATAAACTTTTCATATGTTTTCCTTTAGCTTTTTCAACCGGGTATTTCATTTCATTCTTTTGGAGTTTCTGGCCCATTGCATCAATCAAATCAATTCCTAGATTATCGGCTAATTCAAAAAGATATAAAGCAATATCGGCAATCTCATCTTTGATCTCTGCATGATTTTGCTTTGCATATTTTTCGACTTCTTCGGTAGTTTTCCATTGAAAATGTTCTAGAAGCTCAGAAGCTTCGAGAATTATTGAAACGGCCATATTCTTAGGATCATGGAATTGCATCCAGTCGCGATCATCTCTGAATTTCTTAATCTTTTCTGTTATCTCTTTGATTCCGTTCATATTTACTCCTTATCTTTTCTCCCTAAAAAATAATCTGTCAATTTTTCTTGCTCGCAGCGGGTGGCTCTGATCCAGGGCTCCCGACCACGCGCAGGCCGCCGACGAAGTACGGCCGAGCATGGGCGGGATGGATCAGAGACAGGACCCGCGTCCTGCTTAAAAAATTGCCCGGCTTCGCCTACAACCCCGCCACGCTGGGTCGGGACAAGCGTCCCCGCGAGAAACAAACCAAGGCGGGCCCCGCGTCCTTGCACGCTGAAAATTTTTGCCCGCGCAAAGACAAAAACCCGGGACTATCTCCCGGGTTCGTATTTATAGCTCTCTGTGACGCAAAAAATCTTTGTTTTTAACATTTGCCCTGTACAGCGTATTACTTATGCACCTTACATCCGGACTTAAGATCAGACGCGCCTAAATGCAGATGGATATGGCAATAATCTTCGTGATTATAGATGCTTAAGATGTGCTTACAAGAGGGATATCTACACTTTCTGCCTTTACTGGAAGTCCTGGTCTTTTTGATGGCTGCTCCTTTTGCCTTATTATACCACCTTTAGCCGGGGATTGTAAGCTATTTAATGCCTGCGGCGAGCTTACGGCGGGATTGCTTGATCAGGGCTAATTTCTTCAAACGGGGAAACTTCTTGATCTGGGCCTCTCTTTTGAGCGCCTGGGAGCGATCGGGCTGGAATTCGCTATAGCGTAATTTTACCGGAGCGCGGCACCTGGTGAAGCGGCAGCCATTGCCGCTATTGTGGGCACTGACTCTACGTTTAAGATTGTTGGTAATGCCAGTGTAAAATACGGAATCAGAGCATTCGATAATGTAAACCTGCCAGCCTTGAACACATTTGTCTTTTTTCATCAGCAAGGAATGAAGATCAGTAAAATAAAATAAGCTGCCATCACTACTAATCCCAAGGGTAGGGCAAATTTCATCCATTCCGAACTTTTTATCTTTAGTTTTCCCGCGGCGATGATATTCGGGATATTCCCCGGGATAAGCATACCACCGGAAATCAATAAGCCAAGCAGCGCAGATTTTATCTGTAACAAGCTCATATTGTGATCAATCTCTGCAGCGGCAAGTGTGGCATTATCCAGGATAGCCGAGATCATATTGATCCAATAAAGCCCCTGGTAAGGGATCTTAGAGATGTACGCGTCAACGATCGGCTTAAACCCCCTGCCTAATAAAACCAGGGCCATAACAAAGAAATATACCTTTACTGCCCGTAGTGTAATATCCTTTAAGTTTTCTTCTTTTTCTTCGGCTAAGCCGTGGACCCGGCGGGATTTATCCGGCAATAAAAGCGCACCCAATAAACCGAAAAAGACCACCCCGGGAATGACGAATAGCCAGAGCTGCCTGAATAAAAATAAGATATCCGCATGATACGGTGCACCTTTCAGCTTGGCAATGGTAATGGTAGAAAGCGGCTCGCCGATAGGAGTTAATGCTGCACCCAGGCCAATGGCAAAACAAGCCAACACAACCAGCATGATCTCGTGCTTTCGGTCCAGCAGCAAATAGGTGATTATTTCGACTAAGACCAGCGCGGCGATAATTGCAGTGATCACGCTTGATAAAAGCCCGAGGATCACGATCACTAAAAAAGCAAAAAGCTTTATCCCCAAAGCATGGGCCATTTTATTTACGTTATGCGCCAGCGGCTTCTGGAAAAACCTGAATAGGAAACCGGCAACAAAAACCGCCAGGGTGATCTTGATCGGCTCAACCAGGGCCTCTTCGATCAAAGAAAGCCGCCACTGTGCCGTGATGGTCACGGTCAGGCAGCCCATGATAAAAAGAAAGATCTCCAGCTCCTCTTCGATCTTTTTTACCTTGAACGGAGCAAACA
>JAQUNK010000045.1 GCA_028717645.1 Candidatus Omnitrophota bacterium | reverse complement strand
ACAAAAGAACCTTGCCCGGTAATAAATCCAGGGGCTAAAGCAAGGTACGTTCTAGAAATCAACGCCGGACTCTCGCAGAAATTAGGATTAAAATTAGGGGACAAATTAAGGTTTTAAAATGCTTAAAATAGGTGATCTCAAGCTAAATTATCCTTTTATTATAGCGCCCATGGCCGGAATAACCGATCTATCTTTTCGCCTGCTCAACCATGAATTCGGTTGCGAACTTGCCTTTACCGAGATGATCAACGTGCGTTCGCTTGGCTACAATAGCAAGAAAACCTTTGCCATGCTCTCGACCCATACACTGGATAAGCCTTTGGGGGTCCAGATATTAGGCTGTGAACCAAAGTTCATTTTACGCGCCATGGATATACTTAAAAAATTTAAATTTGATATCCTTGATTTTAATGCCGCCTGCCCGCAAAAAAAGGTAGTAAGAAGAGGGGAGGGGGCGAGCCTGTTAAAAGAACCGAAGAAACTAAATAAACTGCTAAAGTTAGTAGTCCAAAATTCAAACTGCCCGGTAACGGTGAAAGTGCGTACCGGTTGGAATAGTACAGCCAATGTAAAGGATATAGCGCTTTGGGCTGAAGATGCCGGAATAAATGCTTTATTTATCCATGGCAGGACCCAGGCACAGGGTTACAGCGGAAAAGCGGATTATCAAGCGATAAAAATAGCCAAGGAATCCTTGGGCATACCGGTAATCGCCAGCGGTGATATATTTTCTGCCAGCCTTGCTAAAAAAATGTTCGATGAAACCGGCTGCGACGGAATAACTTTGGCCAGAGGCGCCCTGGGAAATCCCTGGCTCTTCAGAGAAATAGCTGAGTTTATCCTGAATAAAAAAGTTATCCCGCGGCCCTGCGCAGAAGAAATTTCAAAGATTATGTTAAGGCATTTGGATCTACTGATCGATTTTCACAGTGAAAAAGTGGGAGTGATCCTATTTCGTAAGTTCTTTTCCTGGTATACAAAGGGCTTTAAAGGAGTGAAGCCTTTACGGCAGGAATCCTGCCTTGCCAAGAAAAAACAGGAAATGGTAGCGATCATCCAAAAATTCTTGGCCCTGCAAGAGGAAGCCGCTCTTATCTATTAGGTAAATATGAAAATAATAAAAATAGTCTTTATCATCATCCTGCTGCTTAATGTATGCCTGTTTCAGGTTTCACCGGCAAGCGCGGACGAATTCGCTGATAAACTATACCGCATCAGATGGATAGACTATTCTCCCACAAACTTTGATCCTAACAGGGGTATTTATCCTACAACCTCGTCCATAGAAGAAGACCTACGGGTTTTATTTAATGCCGGCTTTCGCGGGATAGTCACCTACGGCGCAGACAACATCTTGGCCGAAATACCCGAGATCGCCAAAAGGTTCGGCTTCGAAGGCGTAATTATGGGCATCTGGGATATCTATAGCCGCCAGGAAATGCAGGCAGCAATAGATGTATCCGAATATGTAGATGGTTACTGCCTGGGCAATGAAGGTCTGGGCAGGCGCTATGAAATGGAAGAATTAATAAAAATGATGGACTATCTTAAAGCGGCTGGAGGAAAACCCGTCACCACTACTGAAGAGATAACGGATTACGCCAATGACAAAGTAGTAAAATTGGGAGATTGGGTTTTTCCCAATATTCATCCCATATTTTTCAACGCCAAAGAGCCGAAAAAAGCAGTAGATTTTATAACCCATTATTATAAAATTATCTGCCGGGCAGCTAAGGGTAAACCGATCCTGGTAAAAGAAGCTGGCTACCCAACCAAGGGTGATGTATACGCTAACCAAAAAAACCAAAGCCTATTTTTTAAACTACTGGAAAAAAGTGAAGTTAACTTTGTTTATTTCGAAGCATTCGACCAGCATTGGAAAGAGAACCCAGAATTTGAAGCGCATTGGGGCCTGTTTGATAAGAATAGAAGGCCTAAAAGATTCATCTGGCAAAAAATAAATAAAAAGGAGTAACCTATGAAGAAATTAGTGCTTTTAAGACACGGAGAAAGTACCTGGAATAAAGAGAACCGGTTTACCGGATGGACCGACGTTGACCTCTCTGAGAAGGGCATAGAAGAGGCCAAAGCAGCGGGAGAGGTGCTGAAAAAAGAGGGGTTTGTCTTTGATGTAGCCTTTACTTCGGTCTTAAAAAGGGCTATCCGGACCCTCTGGATCGCCCTGGATGAGATGGATTTAATGTGGATACCCGTATATAACTCCTGGAGGCTAAACGAACGCCATTACGGCGCGCTACAGGGCCTGAATAAGTCCGAAATGGCGGCAAAATACGGAGAAAACCAGGTGCTGGTCTGGAGAAGAAGCTATGACACCCCGCCTCCGGCGCTTGAGAAAACAGATAAAAGATACCCCGGCCTTGACCCGCGCTATAAAGGCTTAGATCCTAAAGATATACCGGTCACTGAATGTTTGAAGGATACCGTAGCCAGATTCCTGCCTTATTGGCACGAAACCATCGCGCCAACCGTTAAATCCGGCAAAAGGGTGGTTATTGCAGCGCACGGGAACAGCCTGAGGGCCCTAGTAAAGTATCTGGATAATATTTCGGATGAGAAAATCGTCAGTTTAAATATTCCCACGGGGATGCCTTTGGTTTATGAACTCGATGATAACTTAAAACCCATAAAAAATTATTACCTAGGCTCGCCTGAAGCAGTAAAAAAAGCCATGGAAGCCGTAGCTAACCAAGGCAAGGCAAAATAATGCACGAAACAAAATTCGCCAATGAGATCATCTTTATTTTAAAGCACAAACTGGAACCAGATGCGCTTTCTAAGCCGTTGGTTGTCAACGTAAGGCTTAGCCCTTTAAGCCATGTGACCCCGCAAAGCCTAAAAGAAGCGTTTAAAGTAGCAGCAGAAAGCGAGCATTTCCCGAATGAACTTAAACTAAGTATCAAGACCATGGAATTTGACGTATATTGTAAAGAATGCAAGAAAATATCTAAGGCCTCAGCGCCAATATTTAATTGCCCACGTTGTAAAAGTACTGACCTGGATATCCAAAAAGAAAGAGAATTTATTATTGATTCCGTAGAAATAGCAGTATAGATTAGCCAATGATACCTCAAAACCTTCCCAATTTATTAAGTTCCAGCGCGCAAAAATACCCTAAACATACAGCCATTGTCTTTGGCTCAAAGAAAATAACCTATCAGGGCCTAGATGAACTGACCAGTCAAATTGCCGCCGGCCTCATCCATTCAGGCATTAAGAAAGAGGATAAAGTAGCCCTGCTTCTGGACAATTGCCCCGAGTTCGTCATAGCTTATTACGCGGTCTTAAAGGCAGGAGCCGTAGCCCTGCCCATAAACTACATGTTTAAAATGGAGGAAGCAAAATTTATTTTAGAGGATAGCGCTGCAGCCTGCGTCATCACTTCGCGCGCCTTTGTAGAAACAGTAGAAGAATTACGGCTAAGGATCGATACTTTAAAATTTATCATAACCACATCTAAGGCAAAGGACGATATCCCGGACTTTACCGAGATCCGGGCTACCGATACCAGTGTGCTAAAAAACATAGCGATCCACCCACAAGAACTGGCGGTACTTTTATATACTTCAGGGACCACGGGACACCCTAAAGGGGCGATGCTTTCGCACCACAATCTTGTCTCTAACGCCTTGGATTCGGCAAATATTATCCGGGTAAATTCCAAAGACGCCTTTATCTGCATCCTGCCGTTATTCCATTCTTTTGCTGCTACAGTCTGTATGAATTTACCTTTATATGTAGGGGCAAAAATAGTGATCATGAAGTCACTAAAACCCTTTAAAAGGATCATCCGTAACATCGTAAAAAACCGGGTAAGCGTATTTGTGGCCATTCCTTCAATTTATAATATTTTGAAAGGATTGAAACTGCCCAAAATAGCCGACACGCCTTTGATCAAGTTATTTAACCCGGTAAGGATATGTATTTCAGGGGCCGCGGCCTTGCCGGCTAAAACGTTCCAGGCCTTCGAAAGAAGATTCAGAATACCGCTTTTAGAAGGCTATGGCCTTACTGAAGCTTCCCCGGTAGTAACCCTTAACCCTTTAAAGGGCCCCCGGATCGCCGGCTCGATAGGTAAAAGTATCTCTAAAAATATAGAATTGAAGATAGTCAATGACAGAGATGAAGTACTACCTGCCGATAAAATAGGCGAATTGCTGGTTAAGGGCCCGAATGTAATGCAGGGTTATTATTGCCAACCGCAAGCCAACCAAGAAACCCTTAAAAACGGCTGGCTTTATACCGGTGATATGGCTAAATTTGATGCGGCCGGATATGTCTATATCGTAGGCAGAAAGAAAGAAATGATCAATGTGCGCGGCCTAAACGTTTACCCCAGAGAGATCGAAGAAGCGCTTTACCAGAACCCCAAGGTCAAGGAAGCAGCAGTAATCGGCATAAACGATGCCCACAAAGGAGAGGTCCCCAAAGGTTTTGTGGTCTTAAAAGAGGGAGAGGAGGCTGGCGAGCACGAAATGATACAGTATTTAAGGGGACATTTGGCCTCTTATAAGATCCCGAAATATATCGAATTTAAAGAATCCTTGCCTAAGAACTCCACTGGCAAGATCCTGAAACGGCTGCTTGTTTAAAGGAAATATACATGCTTAAAATACTTAAAAAAATCATCAAAAAAATACTCCGAAAATTGTCCCTGATCCCGGAACCACCCCCAAAACCACCCGCTGATATCTCTCTTTGGACGCGGGCTAAAGACCGGCTCGTACCTCAGGCATGGCCGCAATATTCTTCCTCATTTAAGATCGATAAAGGCGATAAAATATTTACTATTGGCAGTTGTTTTGCCAGAAATATCGAAGAACACCTGATAACGCTTGGATTTGACGTGCCGATGCTGGCCTTTAAAGCGCCCAAGAATGAGTGGCCGCATCGGCCAAACGGAATCTTAAACAAATATTCGCCAACCGCGATTTTTCAGGAATTAGCCTGGTGTGAACAAATACACCTAAAAGGCAATGAGGTAAGCTTCAATGACATCGAGAAATTATTATATCCCTGTGATAATGGCTACTATATTGATATGCATATTGATGGCTTTGTGCCGGTAAGTAAAGAGAGGGCGCTTGCGCGCAGACAAGAGATCTACGATGTCTTTTCCCATGCCTTTTCTTGCCAGGTATGCATCATAACCTTAGGCCTGGTAGAGGTCTGGTATGACTTAGAAAATAGCCTATTTATCCAGAGAGCGCCATCCAAAGAAATGCAGCCTGATGCAAAACGCTTTAAATTTATCCGCTTAAATTATAACGAATGCTACGATTTTATCCAAAAAGCCATATCTTTGATCAAAAAATACAGCCCGCAATGTAAATTCCTGATCACGACCTCGCCAGTTCCGTTGACAAAGACATTTACCGGCCAAGACATAATAATTGCCAATACCTATTCAAAATCGGTATTACGTGCGGTAGCTGGAGAAATCGTGGCCCAAAATACGCTCATCGATTATTTTCCTTCATTTGAAAACGTCACACTGACCAAAGATTGGGCTATCTATGAAAAAGATATGATCCATGTCGATGATGGATTTGTAAAGAAAATAGTGGAAGGGCTTATTGAGCATTATTTATAATAGTTGTTGAGCCAAGCTGCTATTACCACGTTCAATCCTGCCAAAACAGACAATATCGAAGCCGTAGCAACTAAAGTTATCCACAGGAAAATAGCAACCTAATCTAACTCCTTGGCTGCCGCACATTTAGATATATTCTTTCTATATACCCAAGTTAACATAAGATATACTCCAGCAACATCGACGGAAAAGTAAAAAATAGTTTTACTTTTCAGGCAAATTATATTTACCCTAATTCAAATCACGAATTAGGGTTTTTTATTTTATAGAGAATAAAAAATGATAAGACCTGGAGAGAATAAAAGAATAATCGGACGGCAAGAGGAAAAAAAGAAGCGCGACTGCATAAGGCAGGTACGCGTTTTTTTATGTCTCTCCAGGCAACCTCTTGCCGTTCCTTTTTTTATAGAGGTGAAAGAATGAGGGCAACAATAATCAACTTACTCGCTTTACTTTTGGTCTGCTCTGCTCATGCCGATCAGCCACATAAGGTTAAAGCCAAAACTCATAAAATCTTGGTTGCATCTTGGTATTCGGTGGAAAGCTTAAAGCGAGACGGGCAATGGGAAATAACAAAAGGAGTGATGGCCAATGGTAAAAAATTTGATGAGAATGCTTATACTTGCGCCACTCGCCTATATCCTCTTAGGAGCAGGCTTCGTATTACTAATATTACAACGGGGCATAGATGCATCGTTAAAGTTACTGATCGGATTGGGCGAAGGTTCGCTGAAAAAAGAATCGACCTCACGCCTGCCGTTATGCAAACTCTTGGCGGTAAACAGAACTTTAAGAAAGGTCTTATAAAAGTAAAAGTAGAATTATTGGCGAGGGCAGAATGAACATCCTAAAATCCATAGACAATTTCCTATACTTCAAACTCAATATCAGCCGTTGTGCTTGCGGCAGGTGGCTTTTTGGCTATCGGGCAAAACGGAATGAATGCGATGATTGCGCCGGAATGAGGCGAGCGATGTTTGGGATTCCAAAGGAAGAAGGATTAATTAATCCTGAAATATAAAAAGGAGAAAAATGTTAATCTACGAACCTCAAGGAAGAGCAAGAGAATATTCACCTTATGCTTTAAATATCTATTCGGCATGTGATCATAAATGTAAATATTGCTATTGCCTTAAATTAAATCCACGCTTCCACGATACAGAAGTAACTCCAAGAAAAGACTTCCTTATTAATCTTGAAAAGGAAGCAGCAAAAAAAAGTTTTTGGCCTCAGCAAGTCTTATTGTCCTTTACGGCAGATCCTTATTGTAAAGCAGAATTAACCTTTAAGAATACCCAAGAGACCCTAAAGATTCTCTTAAAAAATAATATCCCTGTCGCTATCTTAACTAAAGGCGGAGAACGTTGTCTAAGAGATTTAGAAATATTTAAGAAATTCGGAAGTCATATAAAAATAGGTGCCTCGCTTACTTTCAGCTCGGTTAATGATTCCATAAAGTTTGAGCCCGGGGCCGCACTACCCGATAACCGGATCAAAGCATTGGCCACACTAAGCGAAAACGGCATAAGAACCTGGGTAAGCTTTGAACCTGTTTTATCAGTTAAGCAGACAATAGAAATGCTTAAAAAGTCCTTGCCTTACGTCAATGAATATAAAATCGGCCAATTAAATCATTTCTATTATGGCAATGTCTATCGCGTCAAGCATGCTGAATTACTTAATACAATA
>JAQUNK010000044.1 GCA_028717645.1 Candidatus Omnitrophota bacterium | reverse complement strand
ACGCTGGAAATGAGCCTTTTCGCCAGGTATATCTCGTAATTTTCCAGAAGGATGATCCTTAACGAATCATAAACATTGGTGAGGCCGTCTACTTTATCCAACATTTCATTGATAAAGGTAAACCCGAGATTATCGCTCGGGTGCGCCTTACCGGCAAAGATTATCTGCAGCGGCCCGTATTTTTTGGCGATGGCCAATAACATTTCTATGTCCTGCAGCAATAAACTGGGCCGCTTGTAGGCCGCAACCCGGCGCGCCCAGCAAATAGTAAAAACATTGGGATCCATTTTCCACTTTTCCAGGAAACTGCACAGGTCCGACTTATTAGCCTGGTGCGCGTTCCACAGCGCAGCGCGGAACTTTTGGTCGCGCTTCAGGTCTCGCGCCTTGGCCAGGGCGTAGGGATTTGCCTTTGCGTCGCCGAAGGTAGAAGAAAATTCTTTAAATACCTCGGCGAAGCGGTCCGAAACCCAGGTATGCGTATGCACACCATTGGTCACGCATTTGATCATCTCCTGGTATTTGGGGAACTGGATATGCATTACTTTCTGATGGGCCTTGGAAACCGCGTTGATCACCGACGAGGTATTCATCGCCAGGAGGGTCAAATTTATCATGTTGCCCGCGTCCCGGCCGTATTCCTGTGCCACATCAAAATCTTCTTTCTTCAGGACCCTATTCAGGTCCTCTGCGTGGAAGCGATCATGCCCTGCCTCGACCGGCGTATGGCAAGTATAGAAAAAATGCCCTTTCAGCTGTTCTCTTTCATTGCGGCTTAAGCCGCGGCAATTTTCGACAAAGGCAAACGCCGCATGCCCCTCATTTAAATGGAATATGTCAATATTATACCCTAACTCTCTTAAGGCGGCGATACCGCCCATCCCCAGGATCACCCGCTGCATCACCTTGATCCAGGCGTCATCGCTACGGTAAAGCTGGTCGGTCAGGCCCCTTACCCGCTCATTATTCTCTTCTATATTCGCGTCCAGCAGTATCAGAGGTATGGCATAATCGTGCTGATAACTATAGACATAATATTTCCATAGCCTCAAAATTATTTCTTCGTTCTTCAAAACAACCTTCACCCTGTTTTTTAAAGGTATCAGGCCCGGATAAGAAGAAACGTCCCAATGCATCTTCTCGGGAAGCTGCCCGTATTTGAACCAGAACTTCTGCCTGAAATATCCCGTGTTCCAAAGCATACCTATGGCCACTGCGGGAAGTTTATAATCGGCCATGGTCTTTACGGTATCCCCGGCGAGCACTCCCAGGCCGCCGCTATAAATAGGCAGGTCGATGATCGTATCCGTCTTTAAAGTGAAGAAATAATCGGCGAGCCGGTTGTTGGAAAATACCTCGTGTTCCTGGGTTTTGTTTTTTAGGTCCAGGCCCCGTGAGGAAATAAATTTATTGTAGAAGCTTGAGGCCAGGCCGTATTCCATGGAAAAATAGGCGAGGCAGCGTTCATCTTTAGAACGCAGGCGCTTCTCGGAACCGACTATCGCTTCAAGCGGTGAACCGAAGTATTTATCATCGATGATATCTTTATTATAGATATTCTCGAAATTCTCGACATCTACCAGGGAGAGAAATTCAGTGATCAGTTGTTTTTTTGCCACTCATTGCTCCTTGCGCACCAAGAGTTAATTGTAATATATTAGCACTGGTTTGTCGAGAAAAATATACGGGCGAGGGAATTTATTCCAGAGGACGCTCGTGGACCTGTTCGATATTGATAAAATCGTCGAAATTCATATTTTCGCCCAGTTCCTCCTTGACCGTGCGGATGCGGTCAGGGGTATAGGGATGGCTTTTCAGGTAAGACTTCGGCCGTAAGGGCATTTTACGGTTTACCAACTCTAATTTTTTCAGGAAAGTGATCATTGCCCCGGGGTTATACCCGGCGAGTTTACAATAACGCGCGCCCAATTTATCTGCCAGGAGCTCGTCGTCGCGCGAATACCCCATCAGTATCTGTTCAAAGGCCATATCCGCGCTCGCATTGACTCCCTGCGACTGGGGGATCGACGCGGTCGCCAACCTTAACAACGTATAGCCCATCTCTGCCTGCAGCCGTTTGATGCTGTGCCGCGCCACGATATGCGCTATTTCGTGTGCGATGACCGCGGCCAGCTCGTCGTCATTATCTACCTTGTTGATCAGTCCCTCGTTTATATAAACATATCCGCCGGGCAGGGAAAAGGCGTTCACTTCCTTATCTTGCAGGACCCTGAAATGGTAGGTGATATCTTTGCGGTCGCAGACAGCCACAATGCGCTGGCCGATGTTCTCGACCCGCTCGGTCAATAATGGGTCGTCGGTTAATTTTAATTCTTCCTCTTTGGACTTCGCGATCTCCCTGTCTACTGCAGTCCCGATCTTTACCTCGCGCTCCGTGCTGTAATAGATCATCTCTTCTTTTTTTGTGGCGAGATTGTATTCGGGGCTGCAGCCAAAGAGGCTGGAAAGAAAAAGAATGAATAAGGCTTGGGAGAACAGATTGGCTTTCATCTCTTTACAGATTAAAATTAAGAAATGAGGTCTTTCTTTTTAAATATGGAAAGGAGTCTTACGCCGGCCCGGTTCAAATTCCTCACTGCGCCTTCCTGCCGGTCTACGATGACAATGGCACAAACTGTTTTGGCACCTATTTTATCCAGTGTTTCTTTGGCCTCAAGCAACGACCCGCCGGTAGTCGCAACGTCGTCGATGATCACGACCCTGCTGCCTTTTTTTAAAGGCGGGCCCTCGATCTGGCGTTTCATACCGTGTTCTTTCTTGTGTTTACGCACAATAAAAGTTTTGATGGGGACCTTTTTTAAATGTGCCACGCAGGCGATCGCTCCGGCGATGGGGTCTGCCCCCAGGGTAAGGCCGCCGATAGCATCGATCTTATCCTTTTTAAGCATTTCCAGCATGATATTGGCGATCAGCCAGGCGCCCTCGGGTGTAAGGGTGATCAGGCGGCCGTCAACGTAAAAGTCGCTGATCTTGCCCGAAGAAAGTTTTATCCGGCCGGTCTTTACCGCCTTTTTCTTCAGGAGCTTAAGGAGTTGAAGTTTATAGTGGTTAAGTTCTCCAGACATCGTAAATTCGTGGTCGTAAATCCTCTCAGAAAAGCCTACATCATTTATATGCTCATTTATTTTACCCTTGCTAAAAGGTGATGTCAATGTTATTATAACCGTATGTTTAAAAGACAGCTCCGGGGCCTTTTGGATATAATTTATCCCCCCTCCTGCGCCGGGTGCAAAAAACCCTTAAAAAATACCCACGGCGTTGATGCTGTCGCCTGTCCTGCTTGCTGGGCGGCTATCAAAAAGAACCGGCCCCCTTTTTGCCAGCGTTGCGGCAGGGCCATTGATTGGAAAGTTTCCGGAGGCAAAGTCTGTAAAAAATGTTTAAGAAAAGAATTGCACTTTGACCGCGCCTTCAGCGCCTGTATTTACGACGGCCTGACCAAAGAACTCATTCATAAATTTAAGTACCAGGGCCATGACCATTTAAGCAGTACACTATCGGGCCTGCTCATCGGCTTTATCAGGGAATTCAATCTGCCGCCCCTGGAATATTTTGACCTATTGATGCCCATACCGCTTTCTCAGAAAAAATTGCGCGAAAGAGAATTCAACCAATCCCAGCTTCTCGCCTGCGACTTAAGCAAAGAATTCGGCCTGAAACTTTGTGCCGATAATCTCCTGCGCGTACGGGATACGAAGACGCAGACGGAATTACCCGATGAGAGACGTTTTCTGAATGTAAAAGATAGTTTCGCGCTTAGCGATGCGGCTGCGATAAAAGATAAAATGATCATCCTCATTGACGACGTCCTGACCACCGGAGCGACCTGCTCCGAGGCAGCCAGGGTATTAAAAGATAATGGCGCGCGGACGGTGTTCGCCCTAACCATAGCCAGCTAAATATGAAGATACTGCGTAATTATGTTTTGGATGAATTTGTGAGCGTGCTTTTATTGTCCGTGCTCCTGTTGACCTTTATGATGATCCTGGGTAACCTGATCAAGATAACCGACCTGGTGATCAATAAAGGCGTCGACCTGCTTAGCGTAGGCAAGCTCTTTCTTTATATGATCCCGGACCTCTTCATTTATACCCTGCCCATCTCCGTTTTAAGCGCGGTCATGCTCTCGTTGGGCCGGCTCTCGCATGATAATGAGATCGTGGCCATTCGTTCAGGCGGGATAAACCTTTTAAAAATAATTTTTCCCCTCTTTACCGTAGGGATAATCCTGAGCCTCTTATTGATCATCTTTAATACACGCGTCATCCCTTATGTACATTATGCCCGCAGAAAAGCGCTGGTTGAAGTAGGTGTAAAAAACCCCGCGGCGGCCCTTGAACCCGGGGTCTTCATCAATTCATTCGATAAATACGTCCTCTTTATTTATGAGATCAAAGATAACCAGATGTTCAATATCCGTATCTATCAGCCAACCGAAGGCGGCCCTACCCGGACCATCGTGGCCAAGCGCGGCGAGTTCATCACAGACCCGGCGAAAAAAATAGTGAGGCTAAAACTCATTGATGGAGCAGCCGATGAGCCGGACGCGAATAACCCGAAGAATTTTTATAAACTGCATTTTAAAACTAATTTCCTGACACTGAACCTAGCGGAAAAATCCAGGGACCAGGAGATCGAAAAGAAACCCAAAGATATGACCCTGGCGGAGCTGAACAAAGAGATCACGAAGATGAAAACCCAGAAGATCGATCCCGGCCCGCTCATCGCCGAGGCCACTAAAAGGATATCCCTGGCGTTCTCCTGTATGATCTTCGTCCTGATCGGCTGCCCGCTGGCGATCATTACCCGCAGGCGCGAAAGGTCGATCAATTTCGCCATCGCCTTTATCATTGCCGGGATCTATTACCTGCTCCTCTTGGGTTCCGAGGCCATGGGCCTGCAAGGGATCATAAACCCGCGGCTGAGCATGTGGCTGCCGAATATCGTCCTGGGCGCTGCCGGAATCATCCTTAGTTTAAAAATATGCGCATATTAGACCGTTATATCTTAAAATCAATGTGGAATACCTTTATCGGCTGCGTCCTGCTTTTCCTGTTCCTCTATGTGATCATCGACTTATTCAGCAATCTGGATGACCTCCTGAAACAAAGAGTGGCGATAGAACTCCTGGCAAAATATTACTTGGCCTTCCTGCCGATCATTTTTGTGCAGACCTCGCCCATCGCCTGCCTCCTGGCAACCGTCTACAGCCTGGGTAATTTAAACCGCGATAACGAAATACTGGCCATGCGTTCAACGGGCTGGAGCATCTTCCGCCTTACGCATATGCTCATTTTATTCGGGCTCCTGATCAGCATATTCGTATTTGTGGCCAATGAGAAATTCGTCTATACGGCGCAGGAAAGAATGAAAGCTGTAAAGCAGCAATTCGATGCCCAGGCGGTCAGGCAACAAAAACAGGACGAGATCATCAAGAATCTTTCCATTTACGGCCTGAGCAACCGCCTCTTCTTCGTGGGGAAATTTTCTACAAAAGACAACACTATGGAAAATATCACCATTCTACAGCAGGACGAAAGACAGGACCTGACGGCAAAAATTATCGCCAATAAGGCCTCCTGGGACGGGAAACTCTGGAAATTTTATCAGGTCCAGACCTTTAACCTCAATGCGAAAGGCCGGGTGATCGGTGAGCCACGCTACAGCGAGGAAGAGATCATGGATATCCCGGAAAGCCCGCAGGACTTCCTGAACCAGCGCAAACTCCCCGAATTTATGAATATCCAGCAGCTTGAGAATTACATCTGGAAGCTTTCAAAAAGCGGGGCAAAATCCATCGTGCACAGCATGAAAGTAGACCTCTATTCCCGCTACGCCTTTCCTTTTACCAGCCTGATTATCATTTTTTTGGGGATACCTTTTTCCATGAAGATCAGGAAAAAAGTGGTGGGGTTATCTTCGATAGGAGTTTCGGTTATTTTGTGTTTTCTTTACTACGTGACCAACGCCGTTTGCATCGCCCTGGGTAAGGGCGGCCTGTTGCCTCCCTTATTATCCGCGTGGCTGGCCAATATTATTTTCTTCGGCCTTTCCTTATATCTTATCGCTGAACTTCCCTAAATATACGCGCGGTACACGCGCACCGATACCACAGACTATTTCATAGGGGATGGTCCCGCTTAAACGCGCCAGTTCCTCAGCAGAGATCTTCTCTTTGCCCTGGGTGCCGATCAGCACCGCTTCATCGCCAAGGGAAAACTTCAAGTTCCCCACATCGACCATGGTCTGGTCCATGCAGATCCTTCCTGAAATAGTGAATCTTTTCCCCTTGATCAGGACCGGCCCGATATTCGAAAGGTTGCGCGGATATCCGTCGCCGTAACCAATGGGCAGATTAACAATAGTGGTATCTTTTCTGGTAATGTAGCTGTGGCCGTAACTAATGCCTTTTCCTTTGGGGAATTTTTTTAAGAAAACTATCCTTGTCTTCAGGCTCATCACCGGCTTTAAATTAAATCTTAGGCTGCTTTTCGGATGCAGGCCGTAGATCATCAGGCCCGGCCGCACCAGATTAAAATGGCTGTCCGGATAACCGATCAGGCCCATGCTGTTGGCAACATGCTGCAGTTTAAAACGGATGCCCTCGGCCCTTAAGGAATAAACCAGCTGATTAAAAGCCCTGATCTGTTCCAGGGTAAAATGCGGGTCGCTGTCCGCCATGGCGAAATGCGTGAATATCCCCTCAAGGTTCAGATGGTCCAAATGTTTTATTTTTTTGAAAAACTCTCCTGCTTTATCCAGATTTACACCGAGCCTGCCCATTCCGGTGTCTATCTTGATGTGGACGTTGGCCCTGCGTTTCATGCGCCGGGCAGTCTGATTTAAAATATTTGCCAGTTCTTCGGTGCAGAGAGTCTGGGTAAGGTTATAGGTAAGTATCGGCTCAACGTGTTCAGGCAGGGTTGTGCCCATGATCAGGATGGGTAAATTTATTTTTGCGCGGCGGAGGACTATCCCCTCATCAACACTGGCCACGCCCAGATAATCGACGCCTTCTTTGGCCAATACGCGGGAAACCGGCACAATACCGTGGCCATAGGCATCGGCCTTGACCGTGACCAGAATTTTTACCTTCGGTCCGACGGTCTTTTTTACCTGCTTAAAATTATGTTCCAGGGCATCGAGATCGATCTCTGCCCAGGTGGGCCGATAGAACATTTCTACCTCTTTTTTATTTGGCACTCTTTAGGATAAAGGTACAACGGCTCGACCTTTAACGCGTTGGACAGCTTCTTTTTCCTGACTGAGCCTTGAGCCAGGTCTAAAATATTTCCAGCCTTAGGATACCATAATTTTTCATCCAAGAATATAGCATTTTTGCCTAATTTCTTAAAGATCAGGTCCTGGTAAAGTTTCAGTCCGTCGCCTAAAAAAATGGTTTTCTCACCCGGCTTTAATTTTTTAAGCAAGGCGTCGGGTGAAATTAATAAATATTTGCTTATTTTTCTGAACTTATTTCCTTTTACCTTATATAAGCAGCTATAGACCAGGTTTCTGCGCGCATCGATCAGCGGACAAACCAAGGCTTCTTCTTTTGTTGATACGTTTTTGGCCAATATATCCAGGCTGGGAATACCCAGCAGCGGCTTATCCAGGCCAAGGGCAAAACCTTT
>JAQUNK010000043.1 GCA_028717645.1 Candidatus Omnitrophota bacterium | reverse complement strand
AGAATTTTTTCCGCTTTTTATAGAATTATAATATATGCCAGCGTGAATACACCGATGCTAAGCAAGGATACACCCATCAGCCTGGTATTACGGATCTCCCTGGGCATGGAAATAGGCATCATCCTCCAGTTTATTTTTTCATAGAATTTTATCTGGAACTCAATGGCTGAAAGGGGCCTTAATAACAGGAATAACCCAAACGATAAACTAACCAGGGAAAACAATAACAATACCGGAACAAATTCGACGTTCATAATACCTCCCCAAGCCGTGAGATGCCGGAAATGATCTTATCCGGCACGGCCTTTCTGATCTCCGCCAGCCTCGAAGAGCCGCCCTTCACGGCAATGGTCCTGATGCCGGCATTCTTACCGGCATAGACATCCACTGCCATGTCCCCCACGTAAAGGGCCTCGGCCTTTTTTACCTTGAGCAAGCGGATAATTCTTTCTAAAAGCAACGGGTTAGGCTTAAACTCATTCCTGTTTTTTGCGCAGGACACGACAGCAAAATATTTTTTTAGATCCAAATGTCTAAGCAATATATTGGTGAACTTTAACGGCCGGTTAGAGGCAATGGCTAATTTTATTTTTTTCGCCCTTAACCTGGACAAGATCTCTGCTACCTGGGGTAACACTCTTGCGTGTTTTAACAGCGAGTGTTTGTGGTGCCGGCGATAGAGCGCCAAGGCATCTGCCGCATCTGGCGGGCGGACGAATTTAGCAACGAGCGTCTTATCCCCCCAACCCACTGCCCGGCGGCAGGTATCCAGGCCCACTTTGGAATAACCCAGTTTTTTTAAAGTAAAATTGAGGCTTTGGTGAATTGCCGTATAGGCATCGACCAGTGTTCCGTCTAAGTCAAAGATCACCAACTTAAGCATCGCCTTATCCGACCTTTGGGACCTTCCTCAGCGCATCTTTTATTTTATCCGCAGGATATTCGAAATCTTCCAGTTTCCCCGCCAGATATGCGTCATAAGCGGACAGATCGAAATGCCCGTGGCCGCTGTAATTAAAAACAATGCATTTATTTTCTTTATTCTTGGCTTCATCAATTACGCATTTGATGGCGTGCGCGGTTTCTGGCGCAGGCAGATGCCCCTCGGTGCGCGCGAAAAATACGCCTGCTTCAAACACGGGATTTTGTGGATACGCCCTTACCTCGATGATGCCGGTTTTGACCAATAACGCCAATACCGGCGCTACCCCGTGATACCTCAGGCCTCCGGCGTGTATGCCCGGCGGCACAAAACTATGGCCGAGGGTATACATCTTGACCAGCGGTGTAAGCTGGGCAGTATCGCCGAAATCATAGGCGTAGACGCCGCGGGTAAGCGTCGGGCAGGCCGTGGGCTCGACTGCGATCATGCGGATCTTCTTGTGCTTTAATTTCTCCGGGACAAAAGGAAAACAGAGCCCGGCGAAATTACTGCCCCCGCCCACGCAGCCGATGAGCACATCCGGTTCTTCGTCCAATAGCTCCAGTTGTTTTTTTGTTTCCAGGCCGATCACCGTCTGATGCAGTAATACGTGGTTAAGCACGCTGCCCAGGGCGTATCTTGCGTCCGGGTGCGTTGCCGCATCCTCTACTGCCTCGGAAATGGCAATACCTAAACTGCCCGGTGAATCCGGGTCTTTTTCCAGCACCGCGCGGCCGGACTTGGTCAGGTTCGTCGGCGATGGGTACACGTCCGCGCCCCAGATATGCATCAGAGATTTGCGGTAAGGTTTCTGCTGGAAACTCACCTTGACCATATAAACGCTGCATTTTAATCCGAATAAATGGCAGGCTAATGATAGGGCAGAACCCCATTGCCCGGCGCCAGTTTCGGTGCAGAGCCGATTCACTTTTTCTAATTTATTGTAATAGGCCTGGGCAACAGCGGTATTCAGCTTATGGCTTCCTGCCGGGCTCAAACTTTCATTTTTAAAATAGATCCGGCATTTTGTTTTCAGGGCCTTCTCCAGGCGCACCGCCCTCTGTAACGGCGTGGGCCGCCAGATCTTATAGATTTCCAGTATCTCTTCGGGTATCTTCAGCCATTTCTCTGTGCTCATTTCCTGTTTGATCAAAGACACAGGAAAGATCGGCGAGAGGTCCTTGGGCTCAAGCGGCATTCCGGTGGCCGGGTTAAGCGGCGGCGGGAGCGGTTCGGGCGCATCAGCCAGGACATTGTACCACTTCTGCGGAATATCTTTTTGCGAGAGTAAAACCCTTTCTCTATCCATTTCCAGCTCCTTTTACTTCTTCCTCATTCAGCCTTTTCTTTGGTGTCGCGTAAAAATAAAGGTATTTGCCGAACATCATCCTGGTCTGTGCATCCAAAGAAGGCGTTGAGCCCAGGAATGCGGAAGTAAGCGGCACCAAGAGCCACTGCAGAACAAATAAAACATAAATAAAGCGGGAGACCTCTTTTGGCCGCGGCGGCAGGAAGGCGCTGCCCACGACGACGCAGAGAATAAGGATGAGGTTCAGGGAACTGAAGATAATGCTGTTGATATAGGAAAGGTTGAATAAGACCAGAGAATCCTTCAAGATCAATTTTCCCGCGATCAATATCAGGGGCGTAATGAAGCTGATGATGATCGCCCAGGTCGCCCAGCTGACATGGCCGTCCAAAAGCTGAAAAAGCCTTTTTATCCTTATTCCTAAAGGTATATCTTTATCTTTTACGAAATCCAAGGCCACATAGATAAAGTTCTCTACGCCCCAGGCCCATCTCCTCTTCTGCTTATACTGGACCCTTACCGTATCCCAAAAACTGTTGCCCACGGCAATATCCATATACACCGGGACCTCTAAAGGATATGTCCGGTAATCACCCTTATATTTGATAAAACATTTCCAGTAGATAAGAGAGTCGTCGGAGATCATATTCACCGGCCAATAATCCACTTCTACCAGGGTCCGGAAACTCATACTGTGCGAAGAAAAAGTAATAAACTTTTCATAGCGCATGCTTTCGATCAGCTGCCAAAAGGTAGAGCCGATCTCGATCACCCGCGCGAAGGCCGGGGCCTTGTAAATATTATTGCTGTAAATAGGCAGAGGCTGGAAACTCATCCGGTAGCGCCGGGGAGAGATCAAAAAGTTATAGGTCAGGCAGGCGAAATAATTTTTGTCCGCGCAGGTATCCGCGTCGAAGCAAGAGATGACCACGTTATCGAGATTTACGCCGCGCTCTATAAGGTATGCTTTTATCTTCTTGGCGCTATAAGTGGCGTTGGCCCCTTTGGCCGGGATCTCTCCTTCAACACCTTTAGGATGGATAGTGACCAGGATATCTTTAAAATGAACTTTGAATTTTTCTTTCAGGTATTCCAGTTTATCGAAAGAGCTGGGGTCCCTTTCTTCTCCTGCCAAGACCACGATCATCTTGTCCTTGGGGTAATCTATTCCCTCCAAAGAACGCAGGCTGTCCTCCAGGACCTCTTTGGGCTCCTTATACACCGTATAAAGCACCACGTGCAGGATATCATCTAACCGCAGATCAGACTTGGCCTCTTTGCACCTTGCCAGCCATGCGATATGCTTTTGCGTGAGCACGCGGTGATGTGCCATGACCAACAAAACGCTCATATACAGAAGCCGGCAGACCCAATAAAGGAGCAGCACAATAATCACTATTGCTGCAATAAAGGGCCTGAAGATAGCAAGGCCGAAGAGCGTGATCAGGATAGACCAGCTTAACGCGCCCGGAATGATTTCAAGGATTCTTTTCAGCTTCTTTTCTTTCATTTATCAGCGACATTAATTCTATCTTAAACAGGGAGAACTTATTTTCCCCTGCCGCCCAATCCCGGATATACAGGATCTCGGAGGCGTTATCATAAAATACCTCGGCATTTTCACTTTCCAGCGCAAAAAGGAGAAAGTTTATCGCAGGGTTACGCACGTCCTGGGTAACTATTTTTACGCCGTCCTGGATGATCAGGTACCTGTCTCCCAGCCCGAAGAATACCTCTTTTATGCGCTCGGTAGCCTTGTAGATGACGCCGATCTTGCTTTCTTCTTTGGAAAATGGTTCCAACACCTGAGTTATCCAGACGTCCGACTTATTCCAAAAAGCCAGGCGGCTGTCCCCTTCTTTGAAACCCTCTATACTGGAGGCCAGATCTTCCAAAAGCGGCACGGAAGAGATCAGTTTGGCATTTTTAAAATCCTTATCCAGAAAATATATCCCCTTGTCTGTAAAAGCAACGATCTTCTCGCCCAGAAAACGCCTACTCACGAAAAACTTATAGATATTAAAATCGAATTTTATTTTGTCTGCAGTTTTTGTCTTGGGTATAAGCACGATATCCAGTTCCGCCACCGTAGAGGGCTTCAACAGCACGTGTACCCGATAAGGATAAAAACCTTCTTTTTCCAGCAACACCGTGTACTCTCTGGGCAGGAGCCCGCGGATAACGCAGGGGCTTGTATCCTTCAGCCGCTTGCCGGAAAGGACCACGTCTATTCCCTTGGGAGAAGTCTTGATGGAAAGCGCAGCGGTCTTGACAAACTTATGGGAAGAAGCATCAAACTTATAGCCCAGGGAATAGTAAACGATCACCGGCGTGAATACCACGAAGGTAAAAAAAGACAGCCAAAAAAATAATCTCCTGAAGATCAGGTAAGTGCGTTCCTTCATATTTTACACTATAGGGCTTAAAAGCGGATTTGTCAATCCTTCGGCACGCCTCCTATGGGGTAAACCCGCTACCTACATAAATAAAAATAGGCGCAATTTTCGCAGATCCTCGGCTCTTCGTCATCTGCCTGGAAAACCGCGTAAGGACTGAGGATCTCATCAAGGATGAAGCCCAGGGGCTTCTTGAACACGGCCATTATATCTTCTACCGTGTTCAAGTCCTTTTGTTTCACGTAGCAGTCTATATCCGCCGTCCTTAAATGGTATAACCCGACATTCAGGGGTAGGGCCGGATAAACATTTTTTATGCAATAAAAATATACGGGCAGCTGAAACGATTTTATCAGGTGCTTGACGGATTCCCGCGAAAGTTCCATCTCTTTTATTTTGTCCGGCGACCTCACGGGCAGCTCCGCAGACCCGCTCTTATAATCGATGATCAGGAGGCTGTCGTCGGTAAGGCGGTCGACTCGGTCGACGATGGCCGTAAATTTGTAGTCTTTCTTATCCAGCGCGACACTAAAGTTCCTCTCCTGTTCCAACTCCAGGACCTCTTTTATGCCGCGTTTTGCCTCGGCGTCCAGAAAACTTTTCAGGCGTTCGTCAACAATTGCCTTCAGCATAAAAGAATCCGAGCGCATTTTGTTCTTAAAGGCGGAATCAAATTTCTGCTCATAGAGCCGCATAAAATAGTCCCGGAATTTCTCATCTATTACAGGCGCCTTATGCAAAAACTTTCCGAAGGCCTCTTTCAGCAACTCATGCAAAAAAGTGCCGATATCCGAAGCCTCGGGGTCATCGCTCAACTCTTCTTTTTCTTTTAACCCCAGGACATAACGGTAATAAAATTGCAGCGGGCAGCGGATATAGGTGTCGACGCGGGAGGCGGAAAAAACCATCTCCTCAAGGCTCCTGAGGACCTGCGGCGTTTTCTCTATCCTTAGTTTTTTCGGCAGGACCTTTACCTGAAAACTCGCCTTGCGCACTACTACGGCCTCCAGGGAATTCTCGGCCTTCTCCTTTTCCCAGATCAGTTCTTCGATAAACCTGCTTTTTTCTTTATCCTTGCTTTCTTCATAGATAAGATTTACCTGGCGGCCGCCGGAAACCAGGCGCATGAACTGATAACGCTGGATCTCTTCTTCTTTTTCCAGCCGGTCTATGCCCAGCGCCACGGTCACATCGCGCGGGACCAGAGGCTCAAAAATACGTAAACGCGGCAGGATGGTTTCATTGACGTCGAGAATGATCACATTCTCGAAGTTAAGCGCGCGTGTCTCAAAGAGGCCCAGGACCTGCAACCCTTTAAGCGGTGAACCGCTAAAAGAAGTTACCTCGCCTGCCAGTTTATCCATAAAGATCTTGAAAATATCTTCCCGGCTGAATTTTTCTTTACTAAAATCCGCCAGGCCCACTTCATCTTTTATGGAAAGGACTTTTTCCAGGGCCTTCAGGTTCATCGGATACCCTGCCAGATAGCTATTCTTTACCAGGTACGCGCAAAAACTATCCAGGGCCAGGGCGAATCCTTTAAAACTATCCAGGCCCACCCAGGAGGAGAAAAGCAACGCGTGTAATGTCTTCACCGTTTCCTTAAGGTCGCCACGCTTTACTTTTATCTCCATCTTTTTCAAGGTCTGCTCGGCTTCTGCATAAAGAAGTTCCAACCCCTCGATCTGTTCCAGCCTGACAAATAAACTGGCGGCAAGTTCGCTTTCTTCCTGCCCGGTCAAGACCTCTTCGATCTTATGGATCAGCACCCTGGTCACGGAAGGTTCTCTAAAAAGTTTCAGGTTCTTGATCAAAGGATGCATCAGGACCTTTAAATAGTCGCGGGTGTAATAAGCGGCATCTTTTTGGGAGGACTGCGCCTTAAAGATCAGCTCAAAGACGGAATAAAGGCTGCTGCGTTTCAAAGGATACCCCAGGGACACATTGAAATCGCCTATGCCGGAAGCGATCTCGGAAAGCAGTGGTATGACATTTTCTGGAGCCGGCAGAACAACGACCGTACTCTCTAAATTTTTTACCGTGGAAAGTGCGGTCCGCACGAGTGCGGCCTGTGATTGCGTATCGAAGCCAGAGCGGATATTCAGCTGATAGCCGGGTTTTGCGGGTTTCGCCGGCTGAATAGGATGGGAAAAAACTTTTGCCAGCCGCGCGAGTGTCGGCCATTCTTTTTCGCTGCCCTGGAATAACAAGACCGCCTTGCCCTGGGTATAGATACTTTTCACTACCTCTTCTTCTGTCTTGCTTAAATAAAAAAGATTACAGAAAAGAATAGAGTCGAATTCTTCAAACTGTGATTTTTTAACATTGGTTGAGGCCAAAAGATAAGTGAACCCGCGCGAAAAAATTTTTTTCGCCTCTAAGAATGCGTGGTATTTTTTCCTCACCCGCGCCATATCCTTAAGCAGGGTGTTTATGGTCTGAGGCACATCATAGCCGATCTGGGCCTTAAGTTTTATCTCCTCCAGCGCGGCGGGCTGTATATTTTCTATATCCAGTTGTTCGATGAACCCCGCTATCTCTCTTGCCCAGGGCAGGAATTGAGAGAATTTTTCCCTTTTTTTAAGAATACCGGGGGAGATTTCACGCACGAGGTTATAGATCGCAAAACAGGCGTCTAAGTCGGATATCTTTGCCAGGGGCGAGTGCGAACTGACAATATATTCTATGAACTCATCCATGGAAAAATAGCGCGGCGGGACAAAGCTCTTTTTTATCTTCCGGGAAAGCGCGCGGTTTAAAAAAAGCGCCGGGCGCTTGCCTCCGAAAACAATGGCCAGGCGCGATAAATCAGTGCTTTTACCGAGAAAATTTCCCTCGATGAAAGAACTTAATTTTTCGATAAAATGCTCGTCCAGATTGTAAGCGATTATTTTATCCATTGACCTCTTCTGCGCTTAAAGTATCCAAATAGACCAAAAATCCCCTCACTTTATGCCTGGGATACAGGTCCTGAATAATGCTGATGTATTCCCTGACCTGGCGGATATGCTCGTCGCTATTTTCCCTGGTACTTTTGTAATCGACCGCCCAGGCTTCATTGCTGGTTAT
>JAQUNK010000042.1 GCA_028717645.1 Candidatus Omnitrophota bacterium | reverse complement strand
GGATCTTTTTTATTCCCGCTGCTTCGATCTTTTTTACTACGTCTTCATTATGCACGATATCGCCGAGCATCTCGATAGGCTTGTTCTTACACGCCGCCTGGAACGCTATATTGATCGCCCGCCTTACACCGAAGCAGAAACCCGCTGATTTCGCCAAGTTTATTTTCATAGCCCCTATTCTACAACCGTAATCCCCAAAATTAAAGTCAAATTTGTGATTGCAGCAGCGTGTCCTACCCTAGTTTGATTTTTACGCAAGGACGGGTCCTGTCTTGGCAGTGGTTTCTCAGGAACGCTTGGCGCGCCCCAGCGAGGCGCGCCTGCACTCGGGTCGGCTCCTCGCTCCCCCGCCTACGGCGGGGACCATGCCCGCTCGTCGCCTTTACGTCCTTCGAAACCCTGCCAAGCTACCCGTCCTGACATGAATTAATTTAAAACTAAGTCACCCACTGAAGTCAATCTAGAGCTAACAGCGGGTCCTGTCTCTGATCCATCTCGCCCATGCTCGCCCCGACAATACGTCGGGGCTGCGCGTGGTCGGGAGCCCTGGATCAGAGCCACCCGCTGTTAGCTCTAGAACTTTGTTTGCAAATAACGCAACTTTCTTATAAAATAGTATTGAGAGGAGAAGGGATGAGGAAGATTTTAATGATTTTGGGGCTATGTTTGTTTGCCGCGAATTCCTGCTGGGCCATGGATTGGATTAAGTTGCATGAAAGAGCGGATAAGGAAAATATTAATAGTGCGTTGTCGGCTGTCCGTTCTGATCTCGGCTCTATAGATAACCTTTATGTATTGGGCCTAGTTTATTTGAATGCCCATAAAGACAGGGAGGCGCAGGATACTTTTATTAGGATGATCGCCAAAGACCCTAAATCGATAGAGGCAAAATGGGGTATTGCGGAAAGCTTAAGGCGTAAGCATAAATTGGACCAGGCCGAAACTTTACTTAAAGAGGTCATCAAAACCAATCCTGATTTTTTTCCTGCGTACATCAGCCTTGGATATATCAGGTACATCCGCACTGATTTTGATGGGGCGGTGAGCCTGGTTCTAAAGGTCATGCAGCAGCCAGAGGAGAAAGTAGACTTAAGCAATTATGTGCGCGCCTATACCTTATATGCCGGGGCAAAAGGGACCCTGGCAGATCACGGCGGGTTGCTTTCTAAGATCATCAATGGTACGGCTGCCCTGCCGAATTTAAGAAAAGCGGAAAAATTGCAGCCCAATTCTACGGCCGTACTTTTCGCACTCGGCAGTTATTATCTCCTTGCGCCGTCTGTAGCAGGCGGAGACCCGGCTAAGGCAGAGGTTTATTTTAAAAAGACTATTGCCGCCGATCCGTTATTTACGGATGCTTACGTAAGGCTGGGCCAGTTTTATAAATTAAAGGGCGATAACGATAAATTCAGGATGTATCTGGAGAAAGCTTTGGCAATGGACCCGGAAAGCGAATTGGCCCTGGATATCAAAAATAAGACCTGTAAATTTATTTGTGTTGGGGAATAGTTAGACGTTAAGCAGTTTATAGGAGAACTTCCGCAGGCTTTTTTTGTAGGTAGATTTTATCGCGCATTTTTCCAGCAGCTCATCCGCATCGTGCAAAAATTTCCGGATCTCTTTTTTGGCAAATTCAAATGCTCCGGAACGAGAAATGATCCCGCGTATCTTAATTAGGTCTGTCCGCTTGACTATTTTTTTCATAAAGATCCCTTTGATCGCCCGGCGATCTTTACTGTCCGCATTACGGAATGCCTGCCAGATAAGAATGGTTTTTTTTGCTTCTTTCAGGTCCGCAAGATTGGATTTTCCTGTTTGGTGTTCTTCTTCGAATATTCCCTGGATATCATCTTTTATCTGAAAGGCACGGCCCAGGTATTTGCCGTATTCAGCAAGCAGGGCGACGTCTTTTTTGCCTGCGCCGGCCAGTGTTGCGCCGATTACCAGTGGTGAGGCAAAGGTATAGTTGGCGGTCTTCAGGTCGTAGATCTTATAGACATCTTCTTTTTTTACCTTTTCCAAACTTTTAGCTCCTAAAAGCAATTCGATGAATTCACCGCTTCCCGTGTAGAACGCGGCTTCAATTAATTTTTTGAGCGCCATTTCTTTTCTTCGGGCATCTTCTTTTATGCTTAAGAAGGCGTGGAGCGCCATAGCGTAAATTACGTCTCCAATGACAATGCTTAAGTCTTCGCCGCTAAATTTTACACCCTTGTAACGGGTGAGGTATGTATTTAGCCGCGTGTGCATGGAAGGTTTCCCGCGGCGAAGCGCTGATTTATCTATGATATCGTCATGGATGAGCATAAAGTCGTGCAGTAATTCGATGGATACGGCACTTTGATATAATCCTTTCGCCGTTTTCCTGGCGAAACCCAGATAACCGATGCAGAAAAGGAGCGGCCGGACCCTTTTGCCTGGCGCGCGGATAAAGTCCTTTATCTGCGCATAGAGCAGGGGCGAAATTCCTTTCAGGCCGTATGCCTTATCCACGCTGTCCGGGTACCTGGCGAGCTCGGATTCTATCTTATTTTTGATTTCTAAAAGCATATTTTTATGTTAACATATACTTAAATGAAGAGCAAATAATATGTTCAAAAACATTGTCCGGGCCTTAAGATTACCTTTTATCGCGGCAAGTGTTTTGCCTTTTGTTTTTGGCTCTTTGATAGAGAAGGGTTTTTTTCAACCTCTAGGTTTTTTATGCGGCCTCCTGGCCGTAGTGACAACGCATCTAAGCGCCAACCTACTTAATGATTACGCCGATTCAAAAAGCGGTGCAGACTGGCAGGATAAGAAATTTTACGGACTTTTCGGAGGATCGAAACTTATCCAGGAAAAAATATTCTCTGAAAAATTTTATCTCGCCTTAAGTATGATCATGGCGGCAGTTTCTTTTATTTGCGTTCTGGCCCTGGCGAAAATAATGGACAGTATTTTCGTCGCGGGTATTTATCTGGCCATTCTTATTTTAAGCTGGTGTTATTCCCATAAACCCCTGCAGTTTTCTTATCATGCATTGGGAGAAGTATTCATTTTCATCCTTTTTGGCCCGGCCGTAGTAATGGGCGGATACTTTATCCAAACCAAGATTTTTCCTGACCTGAAAAGTTTTCTTCTTTCGTTGCCTTTTGGTTTTTTTACCGCCGCTATTTTATTCAGCAACGAGGTCCCCGATTATTCCGAAGACAGGGCCGCGGGTAAATTTAACTGGGTAAGCATCTTTAAGCCGCAAAGATCATATTTGCTTTACAGTGGTATAGTCTTATGTGCTTTTTTATCCGTAGCCTTGAATATATATTATGGTTATTTGGGAGTTATTTCGTTTTTTTCTTTTTTTCTCATATTCTTTGCGGGCCGGGCCGCAGTTATCTTAAAGAATAATTACGCGGATAAAACTAAATTGCTTGCTTCTTCGCGATTGACCATTCTCGTGCAGAACCTGGCAGGCATAATCTTGATTTTGGATTTATTGCGATGAAAAAGATCGTGATCATCGGAGGCGGTTTTGCGGGTTTATCTTGTGCAAAGATACTTTCTCGTTTTAGCCGTTCTCTTGGCTTAGAGGTAACCTTAATCGATAAATCGGAAAAGTTCAATTTTCTTCCTGAACTGCCTGATACCGTCGGCAGAGGCATAAGGCCGGAACACCTGGTCAATGATATCGGGCAATTTGCCAGAAGATTTAATTTTAGATTTATTCACGAAGCGGTGGATGCTTTAGACCTGGATCAGAATAAAGTTTTTACGCGATCCGGGCCTTTAAATTACGATTATCTGGTTATTGCCTCGGGCTCGGAAACTAATTTTTATGGTAACGACGCCGTGAGAAAATACGCATATAAATTGGATGATGCCGTTGATGCCCAGAGGCTGATCGGTTCTTTGGAAGGGAAAGAGCGCTATTTTATTTCCGGCGGCGGCTACACGGGAATAGAAGTAGCCACTAATTTAAGGCTGTATTTAAACAGGAGAAAAATAGACAAACAGATAACCATTGTCGAGCGCGCTCCTTCGATATTGGGGCCCCTGCCGCAATGGATGAAAGATTACGCGTCGGATAACCTTAAAAGGCTGAATATAGAAGTATTGACCAATGTTTCCGTAGAAGGCATAGAGGGTGGAGGGGTCAAGCTATCCAACGCAGGGGTCTTTGATAATTCTTTGTTGATCTGGGCCGCGGGAGTAAAAACAGCCGACTTCGTCCAGAATTTAAAAACAGAAAAAAATCCCCAGGGCAGGATCAAGGTCGATACATATCTCAGGCTTAAGGATAACTGTTTTGTAGCCGGCGATGCCGGGTATTTTGCTTATAGGGATACTTTTTTAAGGATGGCGGTCCAGTTCGCGATTGTGCAGGGAGAGCATGCTGCGAAGAATATTATCAGGTCTATCAGCGGCAGAAAACTGATCAAGTATAAGCCGCTAGACTTGGGTTATATTATTCCTATGGCGAATAATAAATCTTGTGGTACAGTTATGGGTATAAACATGCGCGGGTTTTTGCCCACTGTTTTTCATTATCTAATGTGTACTTATCGCTCTTACGGTGCCGGGAACAAATTCGGGATCTTAAAAGATTTGGTCACAGGAGGTCGAAGATGATGGATTGGTCATGCTTGGTCCTAAGACTGGGTTTGGGTATTATGTTCGTAGCGCACGGGCTACAGATGGCTTACGGTTTATTCAAAGGCCCGGGAATAAAAGGGTTTTCAGCTGTGCTTTCTAGCTTAGGTTTTACCCCGGCAATAGTTTGGGCATACGTGGGAGCGTATACTACGCTGGTGGGTGGTTTATTTTTGATTTCGGGCCTTTTTACCAGGACATCCGCCCTTTTTTTATTGATCTTCATCGTTGTGGCCGGCATTAAGGTGCATTTGAAAAAAGGTTTCTTTTTGGCCGATGGAGGGTTCGAATATACTTTTGTCATTGCCTCGGTTTGCCTGGCTTTGGTCATTCAGGGTGCAGGAAAGTTCAGCCTGCTCAATAAATTCTGAGGTGATAAAATAGACAGGGAGTAAGAATGAGCAAAGTACTGATCGTCGAAGACAATTTAGTCACGGCTAATGCCACGGGCAGGGCCATTACGGATTTAGGCCATGAGGTGATTATCGCCCAAGATGGTTATCTTGGCACGAAATTCGCTTTTGATAAAAATCCGGACCTGATTATTTTGGATCTGGCATTGCCCGGAGGAGGCGGATTTTCCGTATTGAAGAATATTCGCCTATCTGTGAACACCAGGCATATCCCGGTCGTCGTGGTCACTGGTTCTTCGGACGAACAATTGAAAAAGGATATTTTGGGGCTGTCTATTGAAGCGTACCTAGAAAAGCCGGTGGAACTGGGTAAGCTGATAGAGGCCGTAAAAAAAGTCCTGGAAAAGGGCAAGAAATAACTTTTTCCAAAAATCATTGATATAATCCAAAATATCCATATAATAAAATAAACAAAGAGAGGATGGTCCGCTCCGTTATATCCTGTTGCGGATAAAGGAGTTTATCCGGTTTTAGGAGAAATATTTCATGAAAGAACAAAATAACGAAAACTTTAACATCGGCGGGTATACCAAGTCCATCGAGATGCTTTTTTGGTTCATTACTATTGCCTCGGCAATATTCTTGAACGTCTCCAATAAGATATTCCAGGGCCCGGACAGGCTGTCTTACCTGTTCCTTTTCTTATCGGCACTGGTAGTTATTCTTGTCATCAGGGGCGTAGGTATCATCAAGTCCAATGCCAAAAAGATAGTCTTCGGCGCCAGCCTCACCGCATCAATATTAATTCCGCTCCTGCTTTTAGATACGCCTGCGGGCAAGATCCTTACTTTTTATTATCTGCCCGCAATAATCGCGATCCTACTGACTTCTTTAGTGATGGTGGATATCAAGATCCACTATATTTTTATCGTCGGCTTGTGCATTTTCTTCCTGGGCGACGCATTCTTAGGCATGAATATTACGCCGGCCGGAGAGCTGAAATATCCGCTGGTATTTTTGGGGATATTTTCTCTTACCCTTCTGATCCTATTCACTTATTATCTCTATGCAAAAGAGAGGGTTATCCGCAATAGGCTCAACGCCCTTACCGAGAGGCTGAAGATACTTGACCGTCTAAAGTCTGACTTTGTCACCAACGTTTCGCATGAACTACGTACGCCATTGACCTCCATTAGGAATGCAGCGGTTTTGCTGAAGACCAAGGCGAACAATAAAGATGTTTCTACTCCGGTCCTGGAAGGCGAGCTTCTGGATATCATCGTCAGCAATACCGACAGGCAGTCGCGCCTGATCGATACCCTGCTTGACCTGGCAAAGATAGAAAAGGGAAAGCTGAGCATGGGCCGTTCGCTGGTGAACATCGGCAATATCGCCCTTGATGTAATGAAATCATTGAGCATACAGGCGCAGAAAAATAATATAGAATTAGTAAGCGATATAGACACGGCTTCTCTACCCAATATCTATGCCTCGCCGGACCAGATCGCCGAGGTCTTTACCAATCTTATCGATAATGCCATAAAATATAACAAGAAAGGCGGTAGGGTTACGGTATGCGTGAAAATAGTGGAAGGTGCCATTGAATCTACCGTCGAGGATACTGGTATTGGCATCGCCCCTGGTAATATAGGCAAGTTATTCGAGAAATTCAAGAGGTTGCAGAATGATGATATAGAGACCAGAAAAAAGGGGACAGGTTTGGGCCTGGTAATTGCCAAAGAGATCATCCAGATGCATGGGGGGAAAATTTCCGTCGAAAGCGTATTTGGCACGGGCACCAAGTTCAAGTTTGTTTTACCCGGCGGATTAAGGAAGAGAGATCAGGATTTATTAAAAAATGAAGAACAAAAAGATACTTCTGATAGAGGATGAGCCGGATATTTTAAAGACTACCACCATTTTCCTGGAGGCAGAAGGCTTCGAGGTTGTCGCAGCTGTCGACGGGATGGATGGGTTGCAGAAGGCAAGAAGCATCAGCCCGGACCTGATCATCACGGATATCATGCTGCCTAAGCTGGATGGTTACAAGCTTTGCCGTATGCTTAAATTCGATGAAAAATATAAAAGCATCCCGATCGTTTTCTTTACCGCACGCGCACAGATAGCCGATGAACAATTGGGTAAGGAAGTTTGTGCCGATGCCTATATCAAGAAACCCAGCGACCCTAAATTATTGGTAGAAAAAGTAAAAGAACTTATCGCAAAATAAAATGTTAAGCCAAGTAGAGATAATTGATCTACTCCTGAAGCACGGCCTGGTGACCCAGGCCCAGGTGGATAAGGCCTTAGAAGAGGCCAAGGTTACCGGCCTGACTGCGGAAAGAATGCTTCGCGACCTCGGGTTCATCAGCGAAGAGGAAATTGCCAATATCAAGGCCGCGGCATTAGGAGTCCCTTTTATCGACCTGACCGACTATTTTATAGATGAAGAAATAATAAAATTAATTCCGGAGAGCGTGGCAAAGAAATATAAATCTGTCCCGCTTTTTAAGATCGGCAATAACCTTACGGTGGCCATGGTAAATCCGCAGGATGTCCATGCCATTGATAAGATCCGTGATGTTACCAAGGCAGATGCCATCGAGCCTGTCCTGGCCACGGAAAAGAACATCATCAATATCATAGATTCATACTTCGGAGTTACCGGCACGGTGGAAGATATCCTGCGGCATATCGAGAAAGAAAAGGCTTCGGGCGAGACGACGATCATAAAATTAGTGAATGTGATCATCATGCAGGCAATGAAGGACCGCGCCTCGGATATCCATATTGAACCGGAAGAAGATAAGGTAAGGGTACGGTACAGGATAGACGGGGTCCTGCGCGAAATAAACTCTATGCCCAAAACCCTGCAGAGTGCGGTCATTTCCAGGATAAAGGTTCTATCCGATATGGATATTGCCGAGAGCAGAAAGCCGCAGGATGGCCGCATCCGTGTCAAGATGGAAACCAAGGACCTGGATATCCGTGTTTCTTCATTCCCGACAAATCACGGCGAAAATATAGTAATGAGGTTATTGGATAAGTCCTCCGTATTGCTTGGGTTAAAGGACTTAGGCTTCGGGGACAATGATCTTAAGGAATTTGAAAAACTCATTCACCGTCCCAACGGTATAATCCTGGTTACCGGGCCGACCGGTAGCGGAAAAACCACTACTCTTTATGCTGCACTTTCTACGATAAACTCCGTAGAGAGGAATATTATTACTTTAGAGGACCCGGTAGAGTATGAATTACCTATGATCAGGCAGACGCCGGTGAATCCCAAGGCAGGGATTACTTTCGCTACGGGGTTGCGTAGCATTCTTCGCCAGGACCCGGACGTAATCATGGTCGGTGAGATCAGAGACAGGGAGACTGCGGATATCGCCATCCAGGCCGCACTTACCGGCCATCTAGTGCTTTCGACATTGCATACCAACGACGCGCCTTCCGCATTGACCAGGTTGATCGATATGGGTATTGAGCCATTTTTGATCTCCAGCTCCGTGATCGGTATCTTGGCACAAAGGCTGGTCAGGACGATCTGCGATAAGTGTAAAGAACGTTTTATTCCGCCTCCGGAGGTAGTGAAGGAACTGGGCGTCGAGGGAAAATATGAATTTTATAAAGGAAAAGGTTGTGATAAATGCAGGATGACCGGGCTGGTCGGAAGAATCGGTATATACGAGTTGCTTCCTATACATGAAGAGATA
>JAQUNK010000041.1 GCA_028717645.1 Candidatus Omnitrophota bacterium | reverse complement strand
TGCTCGCACCCTTGCGCAGCGCCTCATACATCAGAAAGACGCGTTCGCTGGAGGGAACGGCCAGCCGTAATTTTAGTTCTTCCAGCGAAAGATCGTGGAAATCCTTGGCAAATCCCAGCCCGTACCTGCCTATTTCCAGAGAACGGATGGACTTCTGGAATGCCTCCTTAAAAGTCTTGGCAATGCTCATTACTTCCCCGACTGCCTTCATTTGTGTGCCGAGTATATCTTTTGCCTGGCGGAATTTCTCGAATGCCCAACGCGCGAATTTGATCACCACGTATTCTCCCCAGGGCTCGTATTTTTCCAGCGTGCCTTTTCTCCAGTAAGGTATTTCGTCAAGGGTGAGCCCGGCGGCTAATTTGGTAGAGATCCTGGCAATGGGAAAACCAGTGGCCTTGGAAGCAAGTGCCGAGGAACGCGAGGTGCGCGGATTTATTTCTATAGCCACAAGGCGGTCGTCTACAGGATTGTGTGCAAACTGGATATTCGTACCTCCCACAACACCGATCGCATCCACTATTTTGTAAGACAACTCCTGCATTCTTTTTTGTAGCGCCACGGGCACAGTAAGCATCGGTGCGACGCAGAAACTGTCTCCGGTGTGTACACCCATAGCATCGATATTTTCGATAAAACAGACGGTGATCTTCTGGTTCTTCTCATCGCGCACCGCTTCCAGCTCCAGCTCCTCCCAGCCGATGACCGCTTCTTCGATCAAGATCTGGTGGATGAGGCTGGCATTCAGGCCACGGTTAACCAGAAAATCCAGGTCTTCGCGGTTATAGGCAATGCCACCGCCGGTACCACCGAGCGTATATGCCGGCCGGATGACTACGGGAAAACCCAGTTCCTGGGCGACTTTCACTGCCTCTTCGATAGAAAGGCAGATCTGAGAACGCGGCACAGGGATATCCAGTTTTTTCATGGTATCCTTGAATGCCTCACGGTCCTCTCCGCGCTCGATCGCATCAGCCTGGACGCCGATGATCTTTACTTTGTATTTATCCAATACACCTGCTTTGTGCAAGGCAGAAGCCAAATTTAAACCGGTCTGTCCGCCCAAGTTAGGCAAGAGTGCGTCCGGTTTCTCCCGGGCGATAATCCTAGTCATGCTCTCCAGTGTCAACGGCTCAATATACGTGCGGTCAGCCATACCCGGGTCGGTCATGATCGTCGCGGGATTGGAATTAACCAAAACGATCTCATAGCCTTCCTCGCGCAGGGCCTTACAGGCCTGGGTGCCGGAATAATCGAATTCGCAGGCTTGCCCAATGATGATCGGGCCAGAGCCGATGATCAGGATCTTTTTAATATCTGTTCTTTTGGGCATATCGCGTCTTCTTAAGTTGATTTCTTATTTTTTTGACAAGACCTTCATTGTATTCAGCCTGAACTTATCCGTCAAGATTAAATTTAGGCGCTGCGTCGATATTATTGCACACGAATATTATTATACCATTCGCGATACAGGTCCTTATCGGTACTACTACCTATTTCTTATCCTGGGACTTTTTTTGTTCCTTATTTTTCTTTTCCTTGTCCTTCTCTTCCTGCTTGATCTTGCCTAAGGTAGCATTGGCCCCATTTTTAAGGGCATGGAATTCTTTTGAACCCGGCTTTATCCCGAGGCGCTTGGCAACCACGCCCCAGCCCTTGCCCTTATTTTTCTGGTATTCTCCGACTACTGCATCAACAGACTTCTTGGTGATATCCGCTATCTTAAGCGTCATGAACACGTCGGCAAACGTCATTTTGACCTTGTTCACCATGTTCTCGATGTTCTGTTTTGCCACGCCGAAGGACTTGCTCATATCGGTAATAAATCTTTCCGTGTTATCGTGCGCCCTGTCGTTTAATTCCTTTAATACTGTATCCAGTTTTCCATCGCCTGAGCCTGCCTTATAAACAGTAGTTGGCTGCGCGTATGCTGTGAGGCTGAATACAAACAGCATTGCCACCACTATTGCCAGTAACTTTTTCATCTCCTCCTCCTTTTTTAACCGCCCCTCCGCTTCTCTAAAGAAACGGTCTAAGAATTATGGATCTCTTCGCGGGTCCTGTCTGCTGATCCACCCCGCCCATGCTCGCCCCGACGTAACGTCGGGGCTGCGCGTGGTCCGGGGCCCCGTATCAGCAGCCACCCGCTAAGGCATATAAAGGAACTATTGATATTTACGTTACTTAGCAAAAAAGATGGCCAATAGGGCACCCAAAAATGCGCCGATTACCGGCAGCCAAAAAGTCCACCATCTGCTTGATTCCAACTGGCTATCATGCAATTTGATAGCTGTTTCCATTAGCCTTGTTGTATAGTCCGAATCTAATGTATTGTAATCTTCCTGCGCGTGGCGAGCAATTAGAGATATTTCCTTGCCTTTGCCTTCACGTAATCTAAAGAATTCTCGGTGTTCTTCTGCAATTTTAATCCAAGTTTCTGCTGACAAGGGACTTCTCTGAAATTCATTTCTAATGGCCTCTTCTGTACGATGTGCCTCTTTATACATCGCTAACACTTGTATTAAAGCCATTACATCAGCAAGTCGATTCTTTTTCGTATATGGCAGCTCTTTCATTTTCATCTTTCGCTCCTTAAGGAATCCCTCCCCCTCAAGACTCTAATCACGACAATCATTTATACAGAAACGGTCTTAATATGTTTTTTATTTTACCTTAATCCAGGAATTCCTTTACGTAATATATGATCCCAAACAAATTGAGGAATCGACCAAGGCCATTGCCGGATATCTCCCCAACCCTCAGGTTTGGTTAATAATCCTTTATCTTCTAATGCTCGAGCAACAGGATCGTCTACTCTCAGAATAATAGATTTTTGATTATTTTTAAGGCAATACGCAAAGATTTCTCTTTCTCTAGATGAAAGAAAGCTTAATTCCTTAATAACTTTCTTTTGATAACGCCAGTTAACATACCTTATCCTTGGGCCTTGAAATGACTGAACTAAAAAAAATACAAATGCAAATACTGTAATGACTGCAATTAATCCTTTGAACCGTACTAAGAATTTATCAATTCCAAGAAGTTGAGTTAATTGCACAGGAGCTAATAATAAAATGATGCCAACTAAACAAAGTCCCAAAAGATACCTCGGTTTAAGATTTATTACTTTTATAAAACTATCGAACCAATCCATATTTTAATCCTTTTAGAATAAGTTTCTAAATAACTGCTTTATTATTAATTTTGCGTAAAGCTTTGCGAGCGCGCAATTAAAAAATTTTCGGCAAAAGTGCGCAAGGATTTGCGAGGAGCGGAGGCCGGCTCGTAGCGAAAGTCGCGGCCGAAAGCGACGAGCAAACCGTAGCGCACGGCGAAAATTTTTGCGCGCGAGCAAATGCCTGAAGCAAAATCGGAACTTCTTTTACAGCCCGGCTAATTTCGTAATCAAACTCTTCTTTATCTTAATCGCTGCCTGGGGACAGACTTCCTGGCAACAGAAACAAGCAATACAGCGTGAATAATCGAAACTTATCTTATCATTTTTCATACTAATCGCCTGCATCGGGCAGGCCTTAAGGCAGGTGGCGCACTTGATGCATTTATCGCGCTCAACACAGGGGTAATATTTAAGCAGGTTCTTGGCAATATTTACGATCGGCTGAGGGATCCTTTTGGTAAGTGACGCAGCGGGCAGCAAAAATGGCTTTCCCTTTACTCTTTCCACTTGCTCGCCCACGATATTTATGGAATTGAGGTCTGCGACACCCAGGCCGCGCCTGGCTGCCTCTTTAGTGGTCCGGACATCCTCCGGCTTAAGACCCATGATCACCGCAAGTACTGCGTCCAACGCTACGCAATCATCAGATGCCAGGACTAAATTAGTGTGGCGCAATTTCCCTGCGCTTCCCGGGCCGTCGCCTTCCATAGCCATGATCCCGTCGATGATCGTGATCGCCGGTTTTATCTCAAGCAGTATATCCACCAGCATGTTCGCGAAGGCCTCGTCTTCGAAATAATTCTTATGCAGTTCGGTTTTGAACGTTCCGCTGACCAGGCCAAAAAGATTTTTTACTGCGCCGGTAAGGGTCGTAAGGCTATGTGTTTTAAATTTCGGCACACTCACCAAGTGGTCGCATTCATCGAGCCGCGTGGTGAGCGGGAATTTTCCCCTCCAGCGCCTTTTATTGAAATCCACCAGTTCCACGCCTTCCTGCTGGCAGACCGGTTTTATCCCGGTACGCTGGCAAAGTGCGTCGTATTGCTGGATCTGGTTTCCCCAGACACTCGGGCTATCCCCGACGATAACTTGACAGTTGATCTCTTTTAAGAGCCTGATCACCGCACGTACCATTTCCGGATGGGTAGTAATGCCTCTTTCGGGGTCAGCGGTCATTAGAAGGTTCGGCTTGACCAGGACCCGCGAACCGGGTTTGACAAATACGTCTATTCCGCCTAAGAGTGCCAGAGACTGGTGCACCGCGGCATAAACAAAGGCTGAATCATAGCTCCTGCAATTTGCTATCGAGACATTCGCATTCATTTTATTTTAAAAAACTCCTTCGCATTGGCAGTAGTGGCTTCGGCGACATCCTGAAAACTGACACCTTTTATCTTGGCCACTTCTTCTGCCAGGTTCTTGACAAAAGCCGGTTCGTTCCTTTTACCGCGCATACTCTCCTGGGGCAGGAAAGGCGCATCGGTCTCTAAAAATATCCGCTCTAAGGGTGCGGCCTCGACCAGCTTCCTTAGGGCTTCTGCCTTTTTGTAAGTGATGTTTAAAGTAAAGGAAATGAAGAAACCCAGGGCCAGGCACTCTTTCAGGAAATTTTCATCTCCGGAAAAACAATGTACCACTACCTTATGCGGTGAGAGCGGCTTCAAAACTTCCAAAACATCGGCCTGGGCATCGCGGCAGTGGATGACCAGCGGCAATGACAGTTCCTTGGCCAGGCTAGCCAAAGAGAGGAATAATTTTTTCTGATTTTCAGGGCTCGAGAAATTGCGAAAATAATCCAGGCCGATCTCGCCGATAGCCACTACCTTGTTATTACTTGCGGCCAGGCGCTTGATCTGATCCCGGGCCTCATCGTTAAAATCATCTGCCTCATGCGGATGAATACCGACGGTGGCATAGATAAAATCGTATTCTTTGGCCAGGGCGATGGAATACTCGGAATTTTTCAGGGTCGAGCCGATATTAATGAAATAGCCGATGCCTTCTTTCCTGGCGCGCCCGATCACGCTTTCCCGGTCAACATCGAAAGCCGGAAAATCGAGGTGGCAATGTGTATCTATCAACATATATCTTTTATTGTTTCGCCTTCAAATCAATGCGCGGGAAAAGCGGGTTCCCTTTTTGCACAGCATCTTTCCCGACCTGTTCCTGGATAGAATCAGCCGTCAGCGGCATAAAAGGATAAAGTTCCTTGCTTACTGCCCTGATCACATCAACCAAGAGGCGGATAAAACCCCGCAATTCTGCTGTTTTATTTTCCTTAGAAAGGTTCCACGGCTTAGTTTCTTCGACATATTTGTTGGCCAGATTGATCAATTCCCAGATCGCATCCAGAGATTTGCCGAAATCAAGCACAACAAGCCCATCAGCTACCGCCTTATTGAGCCGGCCGATATTTTCCCGGATCATTTTTTCCTGGGCCGTAACAATAGCCGGATCAAATTCCGGGACCTGGCCGGAAAAATATTTTTCAACCATGGTCAGCGTCCTGAATACCAGGTTACCCAGATCATTGGCCAGATCGCTGTTAAAACGCTTGATGATCGCATCTTCCGAGAAATTCCCGTCCTGGCCAAAAGGCACATCGCGTAACAGAAAATAGCGGTAGACATCAATGCCGTATTTATCCACCATCTCAAGCGGCGAAACTACATTACCCTTGGACTTAGACATCTTGCTTTCACCGATCATCCACCAGCCATGGGCAAAAATGGTTTTTGGCTCCTCGATTTCCAGCGCGTGCAGGATGATCGGCCAATAAACCGCATGCTGCCTTAAAATATCTTTTCCGATCAGATGCAGGTCCGCCGGCCACCATTTAGAATGATATTTTCCTCCAGCATCAAACTCACCCACCGCGCTGATATAATTGATCAATGCGTCAAACCAGACATAAGTGACGTGGCTCGGGCTAAAAGGCAAAGGTATGCCCCAGCTTAAACGCTCTTTAGGACGGGAAATACACAGGTCGGCGAGGCGGTTCAGTTCCAGGAAACGAAGCACTTCTTCGCGGCGAGTCTGGGGCCTAATAAAATCCGGATGCTTGTTAATATAATCCACGAGCCAATCATGGTATTTGGAGAGCTTAAAGAAATAATTTGTTTCGCTGATCTTCTCGACCGCCCGGCCGCAATCCGGGCATTTCTGGTCCACCAGCTGCGTTTCGGTCCAAAAGGTCTCGCAGGGAGTGCAATACCAGCCTTCGTATTTGGCCTCGTAAATATCGCCCTTTTTATGCAGCGATTCCAATACCTTCTCTACAAAACCAACGTGCCTGGCCTCTGTGGTGCGGATAAAATCACTGTAGGAAATGTTCAGTTTTTTCCACAGGTCTTTAAAAATAAATACGACCTTATCGGTAAATTCCTGGGGGCTGAGTTTCTCGGCCTCGGCCGCGCGCTGTATCTTCTGGCCGTGCTCGTCGGTGCCGGTCAAGAACCAGACGTTTTCCTCACCCAATGCCCGGCGCATATAACGCGTGAGGCAATCCGCGGCAATAGTGGTGTAGGAGTGGCCGATATGCGGAGAGGCATTCACATAATAGATCGGCGTGGTGAGGTAGTATTTCTTCATTTACCCTCTTTATAATTGATCTCGATCTGTTTACCATCCTCAAGCTGGATAGTGCAGGTGCGCTTAAGCACATTGACGCTTACTACTGTACCCTTGCCTTCTTTGGTATGCACGTGTTCGCCTTCTTTGGGTAAACCTTTGGAAAGTGCGGAATAAGTATCGTGTTCAAAAGCCAGGCAACACATTAATCTGCCGCAGAGCCCGGAAAGCTTGGTCGGGTTTAAAGGCAGGGCTTCTTCTTTGGCCATCTTGATGGTCACCGGTTCAAAGTCCCTTAAAAAAGCTGCACAGCAAAGCTGCCTGCCGCAGGGGCCGAACCCTCCGATGAACCGCGCCTCATCGCGCACGCCGATCTGGCGCAGCTCAATACGCGCCTTAAAGGCCTTGGCCAGGTCCTTGACCAATTCCCTAAAATCGATACGTCCCTCGGCGGTAAAATAAAAAATTATCTTCGAGCGGTCGAAGGAATATTCCACTTCGACCAGTTTCATATCCAGCTTATGCTCCTGGATCTTTTTTTCGCAAATGGTGATCGCCTCTTTGGCCTTGCCGCGGTTATCGTCTATCTGTTTGATATCCGCGGAGGTTGCCAAACGGATGATCTTTTTTAAGGGCTCATCTATTTTTACGTGCGAGAGTGTATCAGGCATGGCGATCACCTCGGCGTAATCCAGTCCCCTGTCCTGTTCGATGATCACGTAATTGCCCTCTTTTACCGCCAGATCCCCGATATTAAAATAGGCGGTCTGCCCGAACTGCCGTAGCCTTACTTGTGCAATTTTGTCCATAGTTTGACCTTTAAGTTGGCCAAGATTAATTTAGGATTTACATTCTGTTCCAGATATAAACTTGCGTCCGATAAAAATTGAACCGCAGTATCCAGATCGTAAAAACTCAACCTCGGCATTATTTTTAACAGGTCGTTCACCCGGTCGCTGTTAATCAGCTCCGCATGGGTAATGCCTGTTTTTATCAGATATATGTCCCTTAACCACGCCAATATCACTTCCAGCGAATCCTTTAGCGCGGCCCGGTCCTCCAGATCCAGTTCACCCGATGATCCCCGCTCATCAATCAACCAATCGATGACGCGGTTTTTTTCCTTTAATACTGCTTCATCTTTCATGCGTAGTGCCGCACCGAGCCTACCCTGATAAAAATACGCCAGGTAATGGCTGATATCCGCGCCAAGCGCATGTTCTTTTTTTAAGAAACTCTTCAATTCTCTTTTATCCATTGCCGAGAACCTGATCTTCTGGCAGCGCGAAGTAATGGTCGAGAATAAAAGTTCGGGTTTTGAAGAAACCAGGATAAAAAGTGTATCCTGCGGCGGCTCTTCCAGGATCTTCAGGAACGCATTGGCTGCTTCCGGGGTGAGGTTGTGTGCCTCATCCAGGATAAAGACCTTTTTTACCGCCTCAAAACTCTTCAGGCCCGCGCTTTTTTGCAGTGTGCGGATATCTTCTATTTTTATCGCTGTGCTGTCTTCTTCTTTAGGCAGAAGATGGACATCCGGGTGATTATTGCTGTCAATTTTGCGGCAGGACGCGCATTTATCGCAAGGCGCATTTTTATTCTCTTCGCAATTTATCGCCTTGGCGAAATTTAAGGCAGTGAGTTTTTTGCCCACCCCTTCCTCTCCCCAGAAAAGAAAGGCCGCAGGCAGGCGTCCGGCTTTTAAAATGGACTTAAGCAGCGCAACATTCCCGTCCTGGCCTTTGAGAGAATCAAATGACATTTTCTATCAACTTCCTTATTTTTTCCTGTGTCTTTAATTTATGGTCATGGACCTTGACGATCTTTATCCGCTTAGGTTCTGCCTTGGCTAATTTTAAATAACCGCGCCTTACGCGCAGGTGATAGCAAAAACTTCTTTCTTCGATGCGGTCACGGGTAAGACAGCGGTGTTTGAGGCCGCTGGCCACATACTGGTCCAGGAATATGGTCAGGTCAGGCGCGATGCCTCACGTGGCAAACCTACCGATAGACCTGATCGCGTTAATATCTATACCCAGCCCATAACCCTGATAAGCCAGGG
>JAQUNK010000040.1 GCA_028717645.1 Candidatus Omnitrophota bacterium | reverse complement strand
TGCAGGGTGTATTAAGCAATTTCGATACGGACCTATTCGTTCCGCTTATTTCCGAGATCAAGAAATCCGCGAAAAAAGAAGATAAGGAATTGATCCACGCCATTGCCGACCATATCCGTGCGGTCGTCTTTGCTATTTACGACGGCGTTGTCCCTTCGAACGAACAAAGGGGTTATGTGGTGAGAAAACTTATCCGTAAGGCTGCATTCGACGGGTATAACCTCGGGATAACCAAACCGTTCTTATATAAACTTGTTCCGACGGTAGCCAAAATAATGCATAGCCCTTATCCGGAATTGGTAAGGCGCCGCGAAGAGATCGGCGAGATCATTCTGAGGGAAGAAAAGAATTTTTCTGCTGTTTTAAATAGCGCCCAGCGGCTGTTCGAGGCTAAATTTAGAGCATATTTGGCGCCAACGCCGCCAACGCTTCGTGCCACAACTGCATACACTGTGGAACCCATTAGCATGAAGCAGCCGTCAAAAGGCACAGGTATGATCGCCTTTGAACTATACGACACTTACGGCATTCCCTTAGAAATAACTAGGGATTGGTTGGAAAAGCGGGGTATTGGTTTGGATATGACAGAATTTAATCAAAGACTAACACAGCAAAAGGAATTATCCAAGGCCAAAAGTACGATGAAGGGCGATGTCTTTAGTGTAAAACTGCCTAAGATCAAAGCCAAGGAGACAAAATTCTTAGGTTATCAGGGTTATAATTGCAAGGCAAAGATCATTGCCATTTTAAAGGATGACCAGGCGGTTTCTTCCTGCCAGGAAAAAGAAAAGGTAAAATTGGTCCTGGATAAAACCGTATTTTATGCCGAGTCCGGCGGCCAGGTGGCGGATAAAGGCAAAATTAGCAAAGCAAGTGCAGAGTTCGAAGTTTCTGACGCGCAAAAAATAGAAGATGTCACTTTGCATGAGGGCATTGTCGCAAAAGGAAAATTCAAGAAAGGCGATTTAGTCAGCGTATCCGTGGACCAGGGCCATCGCCTGGCCGTGGCCAGAAATCATACTGCTACACATTTACTGCAGGCAAGCTTAAGAAAGGTACTGGGAGAGCATGTGCAGCAGCAGGGTTCTTTGGTCGCTCAAGAAAAACTGCGTTTTGACTTCACGCATTTTCAGGGTATTTCCAAACAGGAGCTGGACCGCATCGAATATTTGGTCAATCAGCTGGTATTGAAAGATGAGTCGGTCCAGACCAAAGAATTAAGTTTAGCTGCAGCCAAAGAAAGCGGATTCTTGGCTTTTTTTGGCGAGAAATATAAGGATAAGGTAAGGGCGGTCATGGCAGGTGAAGATTCCCGGGAGCTTTGCGGCGGTACACACCTGGAGAGGACCGGCCAGATCGGCTTGTTCCGGATCACTGGTGAAGGTTCTATATCCAGCGGTGTGCGCAGGATCGAAGCAGTTACCGGAGAGCCGGCTTATCAAAATGCTAAAAAAGAACAGGAGATCCTGGGCGAGCTGGCAAACAAACTGAACGCTCCGGCGCAAAATCTCGGCGAGACAGTTGAAAAAATGAATTTACGCCTGAAGGACCTGCAAAGAAATATCGATAATTTAAAGTTCCAGGCATTTAATCAGAACGTGGATACAGCTATTCAACAAGCAGTATTGATCAAAGATATGAAGGTCGTTTCCTTGCGGATGGATGAAGTAGAAATGAATTTATTAAGGCGGATGAGCGATATCTTGCGCGCCAAGTTAGCCAGCGGTATTTTCGCCCTGGGTTCGGTATGCGGGGATAAAGTATTTCTGATCTTGGGAGTAACACAAGATCTAGTAAAAAAAGGCATGGACGCCACAAAATTGATCAAGGATATCGCCGGTATTATCGGCGGCTCCGGAGGAGGCAGGGCCGATTTTGCCCAGGCCGGCGGAGATAAGCCTAAGGAACTGGACGCGGCTTTAAACAGGTTAAAGGAAATCATTTAAAATGGAAATTATCCGTTTTACCAGCAAAAAATTAGACAAGATCTTAAACCGTTCTTTTTTGAAGAACCGCAGGAAGATCGAGGCCAAGGTTGCCAACATCATCAATGATGTGAGGCTCTCGGGTGATGAGGCGCTGATAAAATATACCAAGAAATTCGACCACATAAAATTATCTCCCAGGCAGTTAAGGGTGAGCGAATCCGAGATCAGCGCGGCCTATCAGAATATCAACCCCGAGATAATTTCCGCGCTTAAACTGGTAATTGAAAATGTAAATAGATTTTACCGTAAGCAGCTGAAGAAATCCTGGAGGATAAAAGACGGCGACGGAGCAACGCTGGGGGAAAATTACCGCGCTTTAGAAAGCGTCGGTATCTATATTCCCGCCGGCCAGGCACCGTTGGTCTCAACCGTCTATATGACCGTGCTTCCCGCAAAGATCGCCGGCGTAGAAAGGATAGCACTGATCAGCCCGCCGGATATACACGGCAATATCAATCCTTATATTCTGGTCATGGCAAATTTGCTGAAAGTTAATGAAATTTACAAAGCAGGCGGCGCGCAGGCAATCGCTGCCCTGGCCTTTGGGACGAGAACCATTCCGAAGGTGGATAAGATCGTCGGCCCGGGGAACATTTATGTAACTGAAACCAAGCGCCAGGTGTTTGGTTACGTGGATATCGATATGGTTGCAGGGCCCACGGAACTGGTGGTTATTGCCAATAGGCTCAGCGATCCGAAACTGATCATTGCAGACTTGAAGGCCCAGGCAGAGCATCTGGGAAGCCTGCCTATTTTGATCACTAACTCGCGCGCGCTGGCCAAAGAAGTAAAATTAAAAATGGATGATCACGGGTTTATCATCGTGACCAAGAATTTGGAACAGGCAGTTGAGATCGCCAATAAAATTGCGCCTGAGCACTTGGAGATACTGGTGAATAATCCCAAGAAGTGGTTAAGATACGTGAAGAATGCGGGCGCGGTATTTTTAGGGCCATATAGCCCGGTGGCAGTGGGAGATTATTTTGCCGGGCCAAGCCATGTTCTTCCGACGAACGGTACAGCCAGGTTTTTCTCAGGGCTCGGGGTTTCGGACTTTATCAAAAGCACGCACATCATCAGCTATTCCCGGAAAACCCTGGAAAAGGCGAGAGAACCTTTGGAAAAAATTATTGCCCTGGAGGGATTAAAAGAACACCTTAATTCAGTGAAAGCGAGGTTTGAGTAAGAAATGGCTAAAAAACGCACGAGCACGATCAAAAGAAAGACCCGGGAAACGGATATCACCGTGAAATTAAATATCGACGGCAGCGGAAAAACAAAAATAGATACCGGTATAGGTATCTTAGATCACCTTTTGGAATTGTTCGCCTTTCACGGGCTTTTCGATCTGGAAATAAAAGCCAAGGGCGACTTAAAAGTAGACATCCATCACACCAATGAAGATGTAGGTATTACTTTGGGAGAAGCCTTTAAGAAAGCCTTGGGCAAAAAAGAAGGTATAAAAAGATTTGGTTCGGCTTCGGTGCCGATGGAAGATGTTACGGCAAGTGTTGTCGTAGATATCAGCGGTAGGGGCCATTTAACTTCGCCTCTTAAAGGCCAGGGTTTTGCTCCTGACAAAAAAGAAGGTTATGAGGCAGAATACGCAGAGCACTTTTTTGATGCGCTTGCCACGCATTTAGGTATGAACCTGAATATCAAATTTGACTTCGTAAGTAGTGATTTACACACTACTTTGGAACCCGCCTTCAAAGCTTTAGGGCTGGCCTTAGAACAGGCTGTTTCCATCGATCCCCGCAGAAAAGGCGTTCCTTCCACCAAGGGAGTCATAGATTAATGATCCTCATCATTGATTATGGCATGGGTAATATCCATAGTGTCCAAAAGGCACTCCAGGCCCGAGGTGCGGATACGCTGGTGAGCGATGACCCTGAGGAACTAAAAAAAGCGGATAAACTGGTTCTTCCCGGTGTGGGTGCTTTTGGCGATGCCATGCAGGAGTTGAACAAAAGAAGGCTGATTGCCCCGATCATAGAAGAGGTAAAAAAGAAAAAGCCGCTTTTGGGCATCTGTCTTGGCATGCAGCTATTTTTTGAAAATAGCGAGGAATCAAAAGGCGTAAAAGGATTGGGTCTGATCAACGGAAACGTCAAAAAATTCAATTTGGCCAAAGATCTGAAAATTCCGCATATCGGCTGGAACCAGATTACGGGTTTCGATAAGAAATGCCCTTTATTAAAAGGAGTTCCGGAAGGTTCTTCGGTTTATTTCTGCCATTCCTATTATCCGGCGCCAAAGGATAAAGCGGCATCGGCAGCTTTTACCGAATACGGGATAAAATTCAGTTCTTTAGTTTGGCAGGAGAATGTTTTCGGTACGCAATTCCATCCGGAAAAGAGCCAGAAGGTAGGCTTAGGAATTATAGAAAATTTCGTAAAACTATGATATTGATCATCCCCGCGATCGATTTAAAAGAAGGAAAAGTCGTCAGGTTCGTCCAGGGTAAATACGAGAAAAAGGTTTACTCAAGCGATCCGGTGAACGTGGCGAAGCATTGGCAAAAACTGGGCGCCAAGATGCTGCACGTGGTGGATCTAGACGGTGCAATGACCGGAAAACCGCTTAATCTCGATATTGCCATCAAAATAGCCCAGGAACTGAAGATACCGATAGAATTCGGCGGCGGGGTAAGGAGCGAGGCTTTAATAGAAAAACTGGTCAATGCCGGAGTCTTAAGGGTGATCATCAGCACCAAGGCCCTGGAAGACGAGAATTTTTTAAAGCGGGTCGTAAAAAAATACGCGGAGAAACTGATCGTAAGCATTGATGAGCACAACGGTGCGGTTTATATCAAGGGCTGGAAGAACACGGCGAAAAAAATAAGTACGGATGCCTTGATCGAAAAATTGAAAGGCGCCGGTATCAAAGAGATCATTTATACCGATATTTCGCGGGACGGTACCCTGAAGGGGCCCAATGTTATGGGGGTAAAAAAAGTACTAAAGAGCTCTGGAATGCGGGTAATTGCCTCAGGGGGAATATCTTCGGTATTGGACATAGATAAATTAAAAATATTGGAAAAACACGGACTTAAGGGTATAATTGTGGGCAAGGCTTTGTACGAAGGCAGGCTTACTTTGGGCGAGGCCTTAAAACGAGTAGGATAAATAAAGAGGAGGGGGTATGTTTAAAACAAAAGGTGTGATCTTGTTTTTACTAGTTGCGTTCTTCGCGGTTTCTTTAGTGGGATGCGCCACTACCGGTAAGAAGAGCACGGAACAGGAATTGAAGGACCAGGTTTCTACCCTGGAAAGGCAGCTTCAGGATAAAGATGCGGAAATATCAAATTTAAGAGATGCGCTGGCTGCGTCAATCCAGGAAAAAGAGAATTTTGCGAAATCAAAAGTATGCGCCAAATACACCATGAAGGATATCCAGACGGCTTTAAAGAACGCCGGGTTCGATCCCGGAACGATCGATGGTAAGGGTGGTAAGCAGACCAAAGAAGCAATAAAGGCGTTTCAGAAAGCCAATGGTTTAGTGGCTGATGGTAAAGTCGGTAAAAAGACTTGGGCTCTTTTAGGCGCTTACATAGAAAAGAAAATCAAATAATTAGGTGTTAACCAAACGCATCATACCCTGTCTCGATGTAAAAGAAGGCCGGGTAGTAAAGGGCGTAAAATTTTTAGGGCTACGCGACGCGGGCGACCCTGTCGAGATAGCCAGGGCCTACGACGGTCAAGAGGCGGATGAGCTGGTTTTTTTGGATATCACCGCCAGTTTTGAGAAGAGAAAAATACTTCTGGATGTCGTAGAAAGGACCGCAAAAAATATTTTTATGCCTTTTACCGTGGGTGGCGGCGTGAGGGACATTAGTGATATCCGCGACCTTCTTAATGCCGGGGCAGAAAAAGTATCCATCAATACTGCCGCAGTAAAATTTCCGGAGTTGATCTCTGACGCAGCAAAAAGGTTCGGTAGCCAGTGTATCGTGGTTGCCATTGATGCCAAACTCGTAAAAGAAAAAAAGTGGGAAGTTTGCATCAACGGCGGCAGGACCCCGACCGGCCTTGATGCCGTAGAATGGGCAAAACAGGCAGCTGGCCTCGGGGCCGGAGAGATACTTCTTACCAGTATGGATCATGACGGCACAAAAGATGGGTATGATCTGGAGTTGACCCGGGCCGTCACGAGTTCCGTAAATATCCCGGTGATCGCTTCGGGGGGTGCAGGAAGCGTAGAAGACTTTTACCGGGTTTTTAGCGAGGCTGGCGCGGATGCCGCCTTGGCCGCTTCTCTGTTCCATTATCAGGAACTCAGCGTCGGAGAAGTAAAAAAATATTTGAAGGATAAAGGGATAAACGTAAGGCTATGAAGATCAATTTAAAAGATTTTAAGTACGGCAAGGATGGCCTTATTCCTGCGATCATCCAGGACTATAAAACCAACGATGTCCTGATGCTTGCTTATATGAATAAGGAATCCCTGAAGAGGACGATCAAAATAGGTAAGACCTGTTTTTGGTCGCGTTCAAGGCGGGAATATTGGGTAAAGGGTATGACCTCGGGCCATTTCCAATATGTCAGATCCATTGCCTATGACTGCGATATGGATGCGCTTTTAATAAAAGTGCGCCAGGTGGGCGTTGCCTGCCACACTGGAAATCGCAGTTGTTTCTACCGTAAGATTAAGAAATAAATAATGTATTTCCCGACCGAAAAAGAATTCATACGCTTGGCGAAAAAGGGAAATGTCATTCCCGTATACAAAGAGATTTTGGCGGATACCGAGACGCCGGTTTCTGCGTTCTTAAAGATAAGGGCAGATTATTCTTATCTTTTGGAGTCAGTAGAAGGCGCTGAAAAGATCGCCCGTTATTCATTTTTGGGCAGCGACCCGGCCCTGGTTTTTAAAAGCAAGGGCAGGAATGCCTGGATAAATAACCGTAAGATCCGCATTACGGGCGACCCGCTTGATGAAATAAAGCGCCTGATGTCGGTATACAAATTCGTAGCCTTAAAAAATCTGCCCCGTTTTTGCGGGGGGCTGGTGGGTTATTTAAGCTACGACGCGGTGCGCTTCTTTGAAAAGATACCGGATAAAAATATCGATGACCTGAAATTGCCGGATTGCGTGTTCATCCTTAGCGATACACTGGCCATCTTCGACCATGTTAACCACAAGATAAAGATCGTTTCTAACGCCATTTTGTCCAAAAAGGAAAAACCCGCTGCTGCGTATCGCAGAGCGGTCAGGAAAATAGAGGCATTATATAAAAAGATAGACCGTCCCCTGGGCCATAATGAGATGGAACCGGATGGATTAAAATATATAAAACCGGTTTCCAATGTCACCAAGGCGCAATTTATAAAGATGGTGGAAAGGGCCAAGGAATATATCCGGAAAGGCGATATCATCCAAGTGGTGCCATCACAAAGATTCAGCGCCAGGTTCAATAAGGACACCTTTGATATATACCGTAAATTAAGAAGCACCAATCCGTCTCCGTACATGTTCTTTTTGAAATTCAAGGATATGAGCCTCGCCGGGTCATCGCCGGAAATGCTCTTACGCTGCGAAGAGGGCATAGTAAAGACGCGCCCCATTGCCGGTACACGCAGGCGCGGAAAAACCGAGGAAGAGGACCTGAGGCTGGAAAAAGAGCTTTTAAGCGATAAAAAGGAATGTGCGGAGCACATCATGCTGGTAGACCTGGGCAGGAACGATCTAGGTCGCGTATCCAGGTATGGAGAAGTACATGTTTCGGAATTTATGAGTGTTGAGCGGTATTCGCACGTGATGCATATTGTTTCCGAAGTTTCGGGCCGGCTCGTCGCGGGCAAGGATATTTATGATGCTCTTCGCTCAGCCTTTCCCGCAGGCACGGTGAGTGGTTCGCCGAAGATCCGCGCAATGCAAATTATCGATGAACTGGAAAATACTCGGCGCGGCCCGTATGCCGGGTGCGTTGGTTACATCAGTTTTTCCGGAAATCTGGATACGGCTATTACCATTAGGACAGTGGTAATAAAAGGTAAGACCGCATATGTCCAGGCTGGCGGAGGGATCGTAGCGGATTCACGGCCAAGCCGCGAATATCAGGAAACCATGAATAAGGCAAGGGCGCAAATAGAAGCATTATCTTGAATAAACAGGAGGAACTAAGATGTCGGTAAGAATCAGGTTAAGCAGGGTGGGTAAAGGTGCCAAAAAAAGACCGTATTTTCGCGTTTGTGTAATGGATAAGCATAAGAGCCGCGACGGAAAGATTATCGAGACGCTCGGGATGTATGACCCCGCAAAGGATCCCGCAGTGTTCAGGGTGAATAAAGAAAAGTTTGATGCTTGGGTGAAAAAGGGCGCGGAAGTTTCCGAAACAGTAGCGCGCATGGTTAAGAAAACAAAAATTTAGGAGGATCATCGATAATGCCTACTTCTCAGGGAGCGAATCCCTTGGTAAATTTATTACCGCTAATACTGATCTTTGTTATTTTTTATTTTTTGCTTATCAGGCCACAGAAACAAAGAGAAAAAGAGCATCAGAAGATGCTTAATAGCGTCGCCAAGAATGACGATGTGATTACCTCCGGCGGGATACACGGCACAGTAGTGAACGTAAAGGATAAGACCGTAATCATCCGGGTCGATGAAAATGTGCGCCTGGAAGTGGAAAAGGCTTATATCATTCAGATAGTCAAAAAACAGGAAGCATAAAATGAACAAACTTACTATAAAATTTATCGTTATATTTTTGGTATTTGGTTTATGCGTCTGGTTCGGTTTTCCCTTAAAGAAAAGGATCAATTTGGGCCTTGACCTTGAAGGTGGGATGCATCTGTTGCTTAAGGTCGATACGAGCAAGCTTTCCGAGGCGGCCAGGCAGGATGCGGCGGATAGGGCGCTGGAAGTTATCAGAAATAGAATAGATCAGTTTGGAGTAAGAGAACCTTCTATCCAGAGGCAGGGCGAAGATGAGATAGTCGTGCAGCTGCCCGGAGTTACCGAACGCCAGCGGGCGATAGATATCATCGGTAAGACCGCGCTTTTGGAATTTAAGCTTGTTTCTGCAGATAGCGACAAGATCAAGCAGGCCCTGGAAGGCAGTGTCCCGGAGGGTTACGAGCTGAAGTATTCGCAGGAAGATAGCGAACCGCTGCTTTTGGAAAAGGCTACTCTATTGACCGGCGATAAGCTTAAGAGTGCGAGCGTAAGGTTTGA
>JAQUNK010000039.1 GCA_028717645.1 Candidatus Omnitrophota bacterium | reverse complement strand
GAGGAATGCCTGAGGCCAGGCTATAACCTAAGGCTGCCGATGTACCTGAATCCGGCACCGGCACTACGATATCCGCGGCGACCGGATGTTCCCTGGCCAGTTGTTCGCCCAATTTCTTTCTTACCAAATGCACCGTTTCACCGAAAACAACCGAATCCGGCCGCGCAAAATAAACATGCTCGAAAATACAGTGGGCGTGGTTTTTCGCCTTCAATTCTTTGGGCTCTATGGACTTTAAGCCGTCTTTACCGATAAATAATATTTCACCCGGCCTTATCCCGCGCACTAATTTAGCTCCGATCAGGTCTAACGCGCAGGTCTCCGAGGCCAGGCACCAGGCATTATTCAATTTCCCCAGGCACAAGGGCCTAAACCCATGCGGGTCGCGCACAGCGATCAGCTGGTTCTTCGTCGCCAAAACCAACGAATATGCGCCTTTTACCTTCTTCAGGCTGGAAACCAGGCGGGCGGCGAGGTTCCCTTCTTTTGCGTGCGCCATCAAATGCACAATTATTTCCGAGTCACAGGTCGTCTGGAATATAGCGCCGGCTTTCTCCAAGTTCCTTTTTAAGGTCGAAGAATTTACCAGGTTCCCGTTATGCGCGATAGCAATAGAATCGTTAAAGTAGCTCATCAATAGCGGTTGGGCGTTCTTTAACGTACTAGAACCAGTAGTGGAATAACGCGTGTGGCCTATGGCCAGCCTTCCCGGCAGGGCATTCAGATTATTTTCATTAAATACATCCGCTACCAGGCCCATCCCGCGGTGGCTGTACATTTCGCTCGCATCACTTGAAACTATGCCGCAGGATTCTTCACCGCGGTGCTGAAGCGCATACATACCCAGATAGGCGATTTTTGCGGCATCTTTATGCCCATAGATACCGAATAAGCCGCAGCACTCTTTGATCTCCTCGCTACAAACTTTTTTTAACATATTCTACTCCGTTACGAAATATCATGGCCCCGTCGGGTGGAACTCCTTTTTTTTCTTTCTGGCCGCTCCGGGGATCTTGCAAATCGACAAAGTGCCTTTCCGGATGCGGCATCAAACCAAATATCCTTCCGGTTTCATCAGTAATACCAGCAATATTCATTTCCGAGCCGTTAGGATTATCCGGATAACCCGCGAGCTCGCCGTTTTTATTACAATACTGAAATACGACCTGGCCGTTCTGTATCAACCTGTCTAATGCTGTTTTATCCCGGGCAATGAATTTTCCTTCGCCATGCGCTACGGGAAGATAAATGATCTCCGGCAGGTCCTTTGTCCACACACATTTGCCTGCTCTTTTTAAATATACCCACCGGTCCTCGAATTTTGCCGAATCGTTAAGGGATAATGTCACTTCCTGCCTGAACGCGCTATTTCCGGGCAAGATCCCGGCCTTGACCAGTATCTGATAACCGTTACAGATACCGATGATCAACTTCCCGTCCTGGATAAAGTTTTTCAATTCATCCTGTAATTTATATTTTAATTCATTGGCCAAGATTTTACCAGCGGCAATATCATCACCGTAAGAAAATCCGCCGGGAATAGCCAAGATCTGGAAATCAGACAGCCTTTTTTTATCGGCAGTCAGGGCGTTGATGTGCAGCAACTCCACATCCGCCCCGCTTGCCTCAAAGGCAAAGGCGGTCTCCTTATCGCAGTTTGTTCCGGCAGTACGTAATATCAGTACTTTAGGTTTCATAAAATTTCTTTACTATAGATACGACCTCCTGCGGGTCGTCGGTAGTATAGAATATATCCAGGTCTTTAGGGGAAATACAGCTTTTTTTAAGGACCTTGCTTTTGAGCCAGGCCTTCAGGCCTTTCCAATAGTCCTTGCCTACGAGCACGACGGGAAATGACTCTATCCTTCTGGTCTGAATAAGATTCAAAGATTCGAACAATTCATCCAGCGTGCCGTATCCGCCCGGCATAATGATAAAGGCCTTGGCGTACTTCACGAACATTACCTTGCGGCAGAAAAAATAATGGAAATCCAATAAAGTTTTTACATAGGGATTGGGCTTCTGCTCCTGCGGTATCTGGATATTCAGGCCGATAGACTGCCCCTCGGCCTTTTTGGCGCCCTTATTCGCCGCCTCCATGATGCCCGGGCCGCCACCGGTAATAATGGCATAGCCTTCTCTGGACAACAAATAGGCGATCTTTTCGGCCAGTTTATAAAAGCGGTCGCCTTTCTTTAAACGCGATGAGCCGAAAATAGAGACTGCCGGGCCGATCTGGGACAGGGTCTCGAAACCGTCCACGAACTCCGACATGATCCTAAAAACGCGCCAGGGTTCTTCTTTGGCAAAATCACTTTCCGCGATCATTTCATTGATCAGTTTTTTCTTCATTTTTTCCTCGCTTTACCACTTTAATGGTTTCTGCCACGCCTCTTTTAATTCTGATATCGGGCATTTAACGCATAAACGGTTATCCAATCCGAAAACGCGGAATTCTTTTTTTTCCGATGCGCACCCGGCCAGGCCCAAAGGAACGCCCTTTAATGTATCTTCAAATTCTTTCTGTTTTTTTCTTTCCACCTCGACAATAAACCTGGAATTCGATTCGGAAAAAAGCACGCAGTCGTTCCTGATATTTTTCCTGTTCGCTGCCTTATAAGGGACTTCTGCCAAAAATAGGTCCACTCCCCATCCGCCGGCAAAACTCATCTCGGCCAAAGCAACGCCAATGCCCCCTTCGGAACAATCATGCATCGCCCGGACCAACCCCTTGTCCGTAACAAGGCTCAAACGTTTGAATATTTCCCTAGCCTGCCTGGGAGCAACCTTAGGCACATTGTTACCGACAAAACCTAAGGTATCGAAATAATGCGAACCGCCCAATTCATCGTAAGTCATACCCACCACGTAGATCAGGTCCCGCGGATCTTTTAGGTCCATAGAAATTGTTTTGGCTGTATCTTCGACCACGCCGAAGGCAGAAATCAAAAGTGTACCAGGGATGGCCGTGGACTTACCCTTCACATTGTATTCGTTATTCAAGCTGTCCTTGCCCGAAACAAATGGCACGCTGAAACCTTTTGCCGTGTCATAACAGCCGTAAGCGGCCCTGACCAAGCTGCCTAATCTATCCGGTTTATCCGGGTTACCCCAGCAAAAATTATCCAATAGCGCTATTTTATCAATTGTCCCGCCCACGGCTACGATCTGGCGCAAGGCCTCATCGATACAAGAAGCAGCCATCCAGTAAGGGTCGATCGAGCCGAATTTAAAATTTATACCACAGGAAACTGCGATACCTTTCTTCGAATAAAGCAACGGCCGCACTACCGCAGCATCCGAAGGCCCATCGTTATTCGCACCCATCAACGGCTTGATCACCGATCCGCCCTGCACCTCATGGTCATATTGACGGATGATCCATTCCTTAGAACAGACATCAAAGTGGCTTAAGATATTTTTTAGCCCCTGCCTAAGGTCCTTGGCGGCTTTTAAACTCGGCTCCTTGAATTTAGGGCTTTTCCAGGCCGCCTTCTTGGTCGTCTCAGGCAGGCCGTTATGCATAAAATCCATGGACAGATCGCATACCCGGTTCCCGGCGTAAAATAATTCGAGCCTGCCTGTAGCGGTGAACTCACCGATCACTGTGGCTTCCGCATTTTCGTCCTTAAAAACCTTGAGCAGCGCTACGATATTTTCTTTCGGCACTGCCAGGACCATCCTCTCCTGCGACTCGGAGATCCAGATCTCGGTGTAAGAAAGGCCGAGATATTTAAGCGGGACTTTTTCCAGGTCTACTTTGGCCCCCAATTCAACGCCCATCTCGCCGACTGCGCTGGAAAGGCCTCCTGCTCCGCAGTCAGTAATCGCACGGTATAAATTTTTATCGCGCGCCGTAATAAGCGTATCCAATACTTTTTTTTCGGTAATAGGGTTACCGATCTGTACGGAACCCGAAGAAACTTCTTCCGATTTATGCGTTAATTCACCCGAAGAAAAAGTAGCACCGTGGATACCATCGCGTCCAGTGCGGCCGCCGACTACTACCACCAGGTCTCCCGTTTCTACTTTTTTAAAAGATTTCTCTTTGGGCATGATCCCAAGCGTACCGCAATAGACCAGCGGGTTACCCACAAATCCTTCATCGAAGAGCACTGCGCCGTTTACCGTGGGGATGCCCATTTTATTACCGTAGTCACGCACACCAGCGACGACGCCTTTAGCTACGCGCTTGGGATGCAATGTTCCGGCGGGTAATTTGCTGAACGGGTGATCCGGCCTGCCAAAACAAAAGATATCGGTATTAAGCAATGGTTTTGCCGCAAGCCCCGTACCCAGGATATCCCGGATGACCCCGCCCACGCCGGTATTCGCTCCGCCAAAAGGCTCCAGCGCCGAGGGATGATTATGTGTTTCTACTTTAAAACAAATATTATATTTATCGTCAAAACGGATCACGCCGGAATTATCATGGAATACCGAAACGCACCACGGCTTCTTCAGTTCCCTGGTCACCTTCATGATCGTCGATTTCAGAAGATTATTGATCTTTTTTGTTTGGGCCCCTTCCTTATATTCAATTTTGCCCCTGAACGTCTTATGCACGCAATGCTCGGACCAGGTCTGCGCGATAGTTTCCAGTTCACAGTCCGTAGGATTACGCCGAAGGCCCTTAAAGTATTTCTTTATCTGGCGCATCTCGGCCAAATTCAAAAATAGCTGCCCGTCTTTACTGATCTTTTCCAATTGCCTGTCCGAAGCGTTCAATAAATCTACTGTGATAAGTTTAAAATTATAATCGGCGGCCAGATGAGTTGCCGCAGAAGCAGATGATACTCTCACCACATGCTGAATGAGTTTGTTATAGAGCAGTTTTTCCGAAATGGTTTTTAACTGTGCTGCGGAGAGCCGGCCCCTAATCAGATATTTCTTGGCGGTCCTAAATGAAGATACTCCGCCAAAGCCCATGTCGCGTATGCCTTTTAAAGCGGATTCTTCTACCGGGTCCATTACGCCGGGGTTATAGGCGATTTCTATGGTGTGGGAGTCTTTTTCGTTGGTTACGGTGGGTTTGAGGCTATAGGCCTGGGTGATCTTGTCGACCAGGAGTTCCTCACAGATCTTTTTCGCTACAGATTCATCGATGTCGCCTTCTATGATATAGACCTGGATAAACGATACCTCCCGGACGGTTTTTATGCCTAAGTCCAGGATATCTTTTTTAACGCCCTCACCAACAGCGTCAAAAATGCCGGGCTTTTCTTTTATTTCGGCCTGCCAGAGCATCGGACTCCTTAAACAAACGGAATGATTTTGGGGGAAATCGAAATTTAACTTAAGACTCTTTTCAAAACCTCTTGGTAGGCATCTTCCACGCCGCCGAGGTCCCTACGGAATCTGTCTTTATCTAATTTTTGCCGCGTATCTTTATCCCAGAGCCTGCAAGTATCCGGAGAGATCTCATCAGCCAGTATGATCTTGCCCTTGCACCTGCCGAACTCAAGCTTAAAATCCACCAGATCCAGATTTTTCTGGGTAAAGAAATCTTTTAGGATCTCATTGATCATAAAAGATGTTTTGCTGATCACATCCAGTTCTTCTTTTGAAGCAATTTTTAAGGCCAGAATATGGTAATCGTTGATCAGCGGGTCGTGTAATTTATCTTCTTTATAATGATACTCCAGGACCGGTGATTCCAGGGCGATGCCCTCTTCCAAGCCCAATAACTTGCTCATCCCGCCGGCAACGATATTACGGATGGTTACTTCTACCGGAACGATCTGAACTTTTTTGACGAGCATCTCCCTGTCGTTCAATAATTCCACAAAATGCGTGGGTACACCCTTAGATTCCAGCAATCCGAATATCTTTGTAGAAATACGGTTATTGCAGACGCCTTTCTGTAAAATGGTCCCTCTCTTTGTCGCATCAAAAGCAGTAGCATCATCCTTAAAATACTGGATAAGATAATCCGGATTATCGGTAGTGTAAAGTATCTTTGCCTTGCCTTCGTAGATCTTTTCTTTTTTAGTCGGTCCTTGCACTTAAAACCCCACTTTCTTGAATATTTTGTCCACGTTACGCAAATAATACCCCAGATCAAACAACTTACTTAACTCTTCTTCCTTCATATATCGTTGTATTTCTTTTTCTTCCAAAAGTGCATCTTTAAAATTCGCCCCTTCTTTCCAAGTTCTCATCGCCGCGCGCTGTATCACGTCATAGGCCTTGGGCCGCGGAAGCCCTTTCTCCATTAATGCAAGAAGCACTCTTTGCGAAAAGATCAACCCTCTGGTCCTGGCCAAATTTGCCAACATATTCTCCGGATACACCGTCAGGCCGCTGACCACTTCGGTAAACTTATGCAGCATATAATCAAGGGCAATGGTGCTATCCGGGATGATCACCCGTTCAACCGAAGAATGGCTGATGTCCCGCTCGTGCCAAAGCGTGACATTCTCCATTGCGGCGAGCGCGTTGGCGCGTAATATGCGGCTTAAACCACAGATGCGCTCACAGATCACCGGATTCCTTTTATGCGGCATCGCAGAGGAACCTTTCTGGCCCTTGCCAAAGGGCTCTTCTGCTTCCAGGACTTCTGTTTTTTGTAGATGCCTGATCTCCGTAGCGAATTTTTCTAATGACGCCCCAACGATCGCCAACATCGTTAGATATTCGGCATGCACGTCCCTTTGTATCACTTGCGTGGCGATATTCACCGACTTAAGCCCTAATTTCCTGCAGATATACGCTTCTATCTCTGGGTCAATATGCACATACGTCCCCACTGCTCCGGAGATCTTACCAAAAGATATTGCTTTTCTGGCGGTTTTAAGCCTTTCCAGGTCGCGCCTTAACTCGTCGTACCAAAGCGCTAATTTCAGGCCAAAGGTAAGCGGTTCGGCATGTACACCATGGGTCCTGCCTATGCAAACCATATCCTTATATTTCCTGGCCTTTTCTTTAAGTACCCCCAAGAGAACTTCCATATCCGCGATAAGGATATCTGCGGCCTCGCGCATCTGAAGCGCCAATGTAGTATCCAATAAGTCCGAAGAAGTCAGGCCGACGTGCAGGTATTGGGCGTCCTGCCCAATATGTTGTGCGACATTATTCACAAAGGCGACCACATCGTGTTGTGTGCGCTCCTCAATCTCTCTTATCTTTTGGATATCGAATCTGGCTTTTTTTCTGATACGCTTAAGCGCTTGGGCCGGGGCCTTTTTATATTTTACCAGGGCCTCTACAGCGAGCAGCTCTATGGAGAGCATTTTTTGGAATTTCGAGGCATCCTGCCAGACAAAAGACATCTTCGGCAGGCTATAACGTTCGATCATATCCTTCTCCTCTTTTTTAAAGAAAGCTTAACAATTATAGCAAAAATAACACCGGTTTGCAAATAAAAGACGCGTAAAATTTAGGAGGGAAATTTACGCTATAACTACTTTGACAGGTAAGGGTTATAAAAGGCAGAGTGCCTAATTTTCTTTGATAAATTTTTGCCCTGACCAACTCCAGGTGTTCCAATCGCAGGCAGTACTATTTTCAGGGGAACAATCCTTTTTCCTACAGCCTGCATCACAGACCTTTATCCTATATATAGTATCCCAATCCGCTTCCACGCCGCAAGGGCTGCTGAAACTGAACAATTTAACGAAATTATTATGCTTAAGGCCGTAGATCGCCACATTTGACGTGTTATCCTTATAATCATAAAATATCGCCATTTGTTTCTTTTGGTTTTCATATAGATCTATAAAATCCATGCCCATAAAACGGCCGGGAACGGTAAAGCTACCGATAGAAGTACCGTCCCGTTTCATTATCGTAACAATGGTTTTAGATTCAGTATCAAATTTATCCTCTACCCTGATCACTTCCGGCATACCGGTATTGTCTATGTCTTGCTTGAATATTTTCGTGTGCTCATCTTCCTTAAATTTAGGGTTACTGGCGCAGCCGGCCAATAAAAATAAAATAAACGAGACCTTGAGAATGGATTTTATCTTCATGTATTGCCTCCTTAAGATCCATTATACCCGACTATTCGCCTAAAACAATATAAATTATATCGCCCTTAAAAAGCGATCGTATTTGAAAATCAGCCGTAAGTATTGTATAATGGCTCTACTTATGAAAAATAAGAATACGGCTATCATAATATTTCTGGTTGCCTTTTTATGCATCTGGGTTTACTTCATTTATTTTAACACTGTCTTTCTTCCGCAAAAACTTAAACCCAGGCTGGTATCTTTTTTGACAGAGCTGTTTAAGCAAGACGTCGAAATAGAAAAGTTGAGTTACGATCCTTTTAGCGGCCTGAGCATCCATAGGCTAAGCGTCTATGACAAAATAAAAGACAACGCACACACGAGCTTAGAGGTAGGCAAAATATCTTTTAACCCTCTTTTCTTCCCCCTCATCAAAAATAGGGTGATCATTCCGGCGATAAAAATAACTTCACCCAAGATATACCTGAAGCGTAGGTCCGATAAAACTCTTAATCTCTGGCCGCTGCCGGCCCCTCAAGGAGCATGGGTAAAAATAATCTCTCCGAAGATACGCGTACGTAAGGGTGAAATATATTTTAGCGACGAAAGTATCAGCCCCAACTATAGAAAAGAAATACTCGATCTGAATATCAACATAGATGTGGGCCTGACCATGGAGGCGAAATTATCCTTAGAGGCAAAGATACCCAATGCCAAACAATTGGCCACGAAACTAGACCTGAACGGCACGTATGGCATTAATCAGAAAAAGCTGAAAATAAAGGTGCGGACAAATAGCATTATCCTCGCCGAATACAGGCCTTATCTGGAAAATATCGGCCTGATCCGCTCTTTCAGAGAAAACCAGAACGCGGACCTGCTGGAGTCGGTGGGTGCCTTAAAAAATATCTTTTTTGAAAGCGAAATAGCGGATAACAAACTGAATGTCGTAAAGGCCTCTTTTGAAACGCTTAATTCGCGTTTTAATATTCTGGGGACGGTAAAGGATCTTAGATCGCCTGTGGTAGCCCTGGGAGTATCCTGTAATGAAATCCGGCTCCAGGATTTAAGCAACCTGTTCCCGAGGATAAAAAGCATCCTGGAGATCCGCGGGCTGGCCAGCGTAGATATGCAGCTGGAACGTGCGGCCGGGCAGCCGCTCGCTATAAAGGCAAATGCGGCGATAAAAGATGGCCGGGCGCGCTTCTCGTTCCTGGAAGAGCCGCTTACCAATATAAAGGCTAATCTAAGATTTTACGAGAATGCGCTGGTCTGGCAGAACCTCGTATTTGATTTTAGAAAACAAAGTTTTGCTTCGGCGGGAAAAATAATTTCATTTAAGAACCCTGAATTGGGCTTCAGCCTTCTTTCACACGATATCAACCTAAATGCCGGAGCCGATGTAAACGGCAACACGGTGCGGATAAACTCTTTGCGGGGTAATTTTAAAACAGCTTCTTTTGATATAAAAGGGAGCGCTGATATCTCCGACAAAAAGAATCCCGCATTCAATCTTGCTTTTGATATCCGTGCCAATCCCAAAGACCTGGCCCCGAGCCTACCCAAACGGTTCGCCAACTTGATAAATAAATTTAAATTAAACGGATTCTCCAACCTCTCCGGGCTGGTAAACGCAAAATCTGCTAACCCCAGGAGCTGGGATATGAGCGT
>JAQUNK010000038.1 GCA_028717645.1 Candidatus Omnitrophota bacterium | reverse complement strand
GAAATATTATATTTTACGCAGATCCTTTGGCGTATCTGCCTTAAATTAAACTGTTTTAATTTTTCACTCAGTTCCGGCTGCCCCACCAGGACCAGCTGCATAAGTTTTCCTCTTGATGTCTCCAGGTTCGAAAGCAGCCTCACCTGTTCCAGCTGGCGGTTATTCAGGTCTTGCGCCTCATCGATGACCACAACGGCATTACCGCCGTCGGAATTCACTTCCACTAAAAAAGAATTCAATCTTTTTACGATCTCCAGCCTATTCTTTTTTTCGACAGACAGGCCAAAATCTTCGATTATTGCCTGTAATAATTGTACCTCGCTAAAATAAGGATTGAAGATTAGGGAAGTCTTTACTCCCTGCGGAAGCCGGTTCAGCAGTGCCTTACAAAGCGTAGTTTTCCCGGTACCTACTTCTCCGGTAATAAGAACAATGCCTTTTTTTTCCTGGATACCGTACAAAAGCGCGGCAAATGCTTCCCGGTGGGAAAGGCTCTCAAAGAAAAGCTGCGGGTCGCTGGTAATATTGAAGGGTGAGCTTTTTAGACCGTAAAAATCAAGGTACATTTTTCTCTAACTTATTTTTTTGGAAAATTTCTTCTACCTTTGCGGTATTTATTACTTCGACAGGGACGTTTTCTCCCGGCTTGACTACCTTGGCAGTGATAAAGATCAATAAATCAATCTTCGCGGTATTGTAGGTATACCTTTTAAATAAATGGCCGAGCCAAGGAATGTCTTTTAGGAAAGGTATGCCTATTTCCTGTCTTGTCTTGGTATCCTTCAAGAGGCCCCCCATTACGATAGTCTCACCGTCTTTTAAAGCCACCTGGGTTTCCGCTTCGCGAGATTCTATGATCGGGTACTCGACCAGGGTCGCCCCGGATTGAGTGGTTACTTTGACGGTCTGGGTAGAGGACGAAACCGAAGGATGGATCACCATATTGATGAATTCGTCGTTAGGGCCCCAGATCTGAGGCAAGACGCGTAAGCTTATGCCGATATCCTGATATGACTCCAGAGACGCGCCGATGATGGTGTTCGTCTCGGTGCTTACATCGCTTTGGATGATGGGAAACTTCGTACCGACGAGAATAGTAGCTTCCTGGTTATTTAAAGTAAGGATCACCGGCGCAGAAAGTATATTCGTTCGCGTATCCTCTTCCAGGGCGTGGAGGATAACTTCGAACTGATTACCGGTAAGTTTCTTGAATACTAATTTCAGGCCCGCGTTATCCGCAGTAAGGCCTTCGGATAAGGGCGTAAACGACGAAGGTGTGGTGCTGCTGAGCGCATGTAAGCCTAACTGCGTAAGATCTACGCCATTACTTTTACCTGTCGGGGTCGTTACTATAGTCGAAGATTCAGCTCCAGATGCGCCCGTAGCGAATTCAACGCCTATATCTCTAAGGAGATTACGGTCTACCTCCATGATCCTGGCTTTAATTACAACCTGTTTGGGCATAACATCGATCTGAGCAAGGAAACTGCTTATCTCATCCAGCTTCTTCACGTTGTCTGAAACAACCAATACGCTGCTTCTGGAAAGTACGCCCCTCTCTACGCCGCCCACACCAGTGGTAGAGGTAGTAAATTTCCAACCTGTCTGTCCGGTAAATTCCAATACGGAGATCCTGCCGCTGCCGGAAAGCAGGGACGTAACCGCCTTTTTGGCGTCGTTGGAATCAAGATATTTTAAATGAAAGACCCTCGTTTCTATCCTATCCTGGCCCTTAGATTCCATTTCCTGTATCTTTTCGTAAGGGGCGATAATGATTACGTCCCGGTAACGTATTTGTCCGTATCCGCTGGTTTTTAAAATTACGCCCAGGGCAGTTTCCCAATCCACACTTTCCAAATCCAGGCTCACCAGCCCCTGGACCTCCGGAGAAATAATGATATTTATCTTCTTGCCTTCGCGGAAAGCCTTTTGCGCAATGGCCTCCATAACCAATCTCACATCAGCGTCTTTAAACTTAAAGCTTTTAACAGTATCTTCCTGGGCATAGGCGATAAAAACAGCAAGTAGAAGCACCAAGAATGCACTCAAAAGCGTTTTACCAATCTTCATTTATTCCCCCTTGACTACGGATTCAAATTTATTTTATAATCTTTGTTACCGTCATTCAAAAGAACGAAATTCTCTTCTATATCTTTTACCGTGCTTGTTCCTACCTTATCACCCTTTCTTACGATTACCCCATTGATGATAGCGATAGGGCTATCCTCATCCCATATTATACCACAGAGTATTAAATCAGAAGGTGTTATTTCTTCCTGGGATGCTACCTGCTCATGGACAAAGGCATCTCTTTTAAGTTTCATGCTCTCCGCCTCCTGCTCCAGCATTGCCAGGCTTTCTTTCTCTTTTTCTATTTCGGTAGGGCTTTTCTTTACTGGTTTAGGAACAGCCGTATGCTTAGGACTAACACCACTCTGCGCGCGGGCGGCCCCGCTGCCCTTATTTTTCTTTATTCCCGCGATGGTGTTGATGCCCACAAATACCAAAACCAGCACTAAGACACTAGTGATAATTATTTCTTTTCTGGCTTTTTCTGTCATTTTTAAAATAGCGTATAGAGATTGATATCTAATACGATATCTAATCTCGGACTTTTGGGTGCGACTCTATTTATTTTTAACTTTTCCACAGTAGCGAAATTAGGTAAATTATCGTCGACCATATCAAGATACCTGACCAGGTCTTTATAAAAACATTTGATCCTTATCGATACGGCAGCCGCCTGAAGAGTTCTGCCGGAAAGCTCTATTTTTTCGCCGTTCTCCCTTAATAAAGGCGACTTCGCCTGAGGGACTATGGATACTATTTCAATATTGAGCCGACGGGCAAACTCCGAAAGCAGGATTATGCTTCTGTCCTCTCTCTGGTACAATTTACTACTCAACGCCTGGAATCTGTCTTTAAGGAATTTTGCGCTTGCCTGGGGCGTCTTGGTCTGAGCTAATATTTTTTCTACCGCCTTTACCTGGCTCTCCGCAAAATAGGCCTCGGGTCTTACTTTTAACAAGGTTTTCCGGCTCGGGCTATATATAAAATAGCAAAAAATAAGCAATACTGCAAGAACGGTGAAGGCCGCAATAATAATGTTCTTCTGTGATTGAGGTAATTTCTTGATCATAAGTTTAATATACCAATTCGCAGTCTACTTCAAAAATCTCATTATCCCCTTGTATCTTGGAAGAAATAACCGTCGCCTTTTTGAAAAAAGAAGACTTATTCAGGCTTAACACCGCCTGTGCCGAACCCTGGGCCTTTTTGTTTTTATCAAGAGCGGCCTGACCTTTTAAAACCAAAATATTGTTTTTTTGGTCCAAGACCAGCTCATCCAGGGTCAAATTAGCCGGTAATACCCTGCTTAATAATTTGAGGATGCCTGTAGCGGGAACCTTTTGTCTCTTAATTTCATAAAGCATGTCTTCTAAAGGGCTGAGTTTCTCGATTCCGGCCTTGATCTCTGCATTTTTTTCTAAAATGCTTAAGTTGGAATTAAGCTTTTTCTTGTAGTAACCGATCCGTAAATTCAATAAGTAATAAGAAATGACCAAAAAGGAAACTATCGCAACAGTAGCCAGGCCTAAGAAGCGCTTTGCCACAGGCTCGATCCTCTGGATCTTAGCTTCCGGAGGAAGAAAGGCCACTGAGTCAGGGTCGGATAAGGCTGCCCCCAGGGCGTTCACTAACTGGTTCTTATCTTTATCCAGTCCTTCAGCCTGAATATTTTTTATATTGATGTTCGGCGGAAAAGGTAAACTGCTTACGTTTACGCCTATCTCTTTGTTTAAATATATGTCCAGGTTTTTTAGGTTTGCCCCGCCGCCCGTAAGATATAAAATACCAGGCTTGGCCTCTTTATAGGTAGAAGTAAAATAATCAACTGAAGATTTTAATTCCCTCACCAGAAGTTCAAGCAGCGGGCGCATAAGAGAAATTACGTGCATGGCCGGAAGGCCTTCTTCTAATGTGCCTGAATCGCTCTGCGGGATACCGAATGTGTCTCTTATCTCTTCTGCCCTTTCATAAGATAATTTAAGCGGCCCCTGGGCGGTAAGCAGGGTATCCATCAAAGACTGTGTCATTTTTTCAGTAGAAAAAGCGAGCCTGCGCGTAAAAGCAAGTTTATTCTGGATGTATATACACAACATAGAATCATCCGAACCTATATCCAGTATTGCCCTAACAGCGGCCTGCCCGCCTGCCTCTCTTAAAATATTTGCATAGTTAAAACACGTGCTGGTAAGGCCTAAAGGCAGGAGCCCGCATTGACGGCACATTGAAAGGTATCTTTCAATATTTCTTAAACAGGCGAATACCACCTCTTGTTTATTGGCCCCGTCTTCATCGGTATACTCCTTTACCACGCGCCATTCGACCAATGATTCTTCGCAACCTATACCCAACTCATCCTTAATCTGCCATTGTATTGCCTTTAAAACTTCGTTTTTGGGCAGGACGGGCAGGACTATATTTTTTATGACTATACAATTGGGATCAGAAATAGTGAGGTAAGCGTTTATCCCGAATATCGAGTTACGCTTCAAAAATTCACGGATAAAGGCCGTTATCTGAGGGGTATTCTCTTCGGTAAGGGCGATCTTTTTCAGATCATAGGCCAGCAGCTTACACTCTTTTTGCGATTTTAGGACATAGGCTATCTTTATAAAAAGCTGGCCAAAATCGATAGAAACCAATTTTTCTGATTTTATGGATAGGATATTTCCTAAATTTAATTTCATGGATTATTTGATCAGTATGTTTCCTGCCACGCGCTATAAATAGGTATTTTGGAAAGCGACGGATCGATCGCCGGGACCGCTCCCTGGTCCTGATAAACTATGGAAACAAAAGCGCTTAACTGAAGATTGAAATTACCGGCCACGATGACCACTCCTGTAAAATTAACATATAAAGTCAGTTGAAGCAACAGATTTCCGCTTAGGTCAGCACCCACATATACCAGGCCAACGACATTTAAATCGGTGGCATCCTGAAAAATGAAATTACCGTTGGAAACCAGGGCCGGATAAAGCGGAGCATTGAACTGTACCTCTGCGTGGTCGCCTCCGGGAGTTGCGGCATTGGTCTTATATAGCCTCCAATACCTATAATAATACCCTTCCCTATCGGTGGAGCTCCAATCTTCCACGTTATAATCCCAGGAATAATTGTGTTTTCCCACGGAAACGGGATTACCCCCTGCACCGGTATAAACGCTCCTCCAGGCTGAGGTATATTTATCATCATAGTATTGTAAGTCCCACTGGGCATACGCAGGAGAATTTATTATATCGAGGCTCGCCTGAATGAATTTGTTGTATTTAAACAGGTCTGTGCCCAGGTCCAAGAGCAAATAAGCACCCGGGTTAGAAGGATTAGTATCAAAAGCGGGAACAGTGGTTATGCCGTCATTTACCTTAGTGCCGTCAAAATTACCCAGGCCTGATGAACCGCCAAAATAACATGTGCTGCCCGAAGAAGTTGTCCCCAAGTTCGGTAAAGAACTGAGGTCGGAAACAAATTGGATCTCCGTATATAATCCGCCGCCTACTCCGGCGCTTTTTTGCAGCCTCCAGTACCTATGCCTACCGACATTGGCCCAGGAATACCGGCATTTAAGACCACTTATTTCCAAGGTAGGGTTGATGACGCTCGTCCAGGTAGCGCCGTCATCCGAGTACCTAATCGTCCAGTCGTTATAATCAGAGGAAAGAATAAAGAAAAGCTCCACCTTTACGAAATCCCTGTCATTGCAAGCCCCCAGATCCAGTTGCAGGTACGCTCCGCCCGGTACCGAATTGGTAGAAAAACAGGAAATATCATAAATTATACCGTCGTTTATCTCGTCTCCTTCAAAAGCGCCCAGTCCGGACTGGGACCAAAATGCTGTGCCGTATTTTTTTCTCGACCCTCTTAATGGATAAGGATACGCATCTATGGTAATATGCGAGTCTCCTTTCATATTAACATTACCCGTGGCGATAAGTGAACCATAAATATTGACATTGTCGTCGAATTCAACGCTTCCGTCTATGAACCATACGCCGTAATAATCTCCCGAGTGAAAAGTATAATTTCCGGTAATCTTGTGGTCGGCGATATTGCGGTAATAATCCGTATCCAGTGTGGGCAAGGGCGCTGACTCCAGGTAATACTCGGGAAGTTCGGTATTTACCGCCCATTGCCTATTCATATGGCCTCCGATCAGAAGGCCGTAGCGGGAAATAGGGCTTCTCACTACGTTAGTCGTAAATTTACGGCTTACCTCATTCTTGGTGCCGGTTACTTTTAACGTAACGCTATCCTGGCTTTTTGTTACATAATGTACATTGAATGAACCGCCGGCCATATTCCCGGAAATATCGCTATTATCGCTCCAATCATTATCGGCAGCTAAATTTTGCATAGCATACTGCAGGCCCGCCTCAGCCAAGTATAGCGCCTGAGTTGACCTGAAACTGGCAAAGGCGATACCTGTATCCGAAAAAAACAGGTTAACGGCTACGAACCCCAGGGTCGCAAAAAGCACCAGGACCACCAATGCCGCCATAAGGGCAAAACCCGTATTTTTCTTCATTTTATATTCCTAAATCTAGCCAGGGACTCAACCGATATGGTGTTCTCGCCAGAAACTAAATTCAATATTACGCGCACCATGCGGATATCCCTTTTTTGAACCGCTACGTTGCCGCTTGAATCAAGATAGGTAAAATTGAGGCCGTTGGATGCGCTCAGCATATTTGTCAGCTCATCGTTATTACGCAGCAATAGATGGCTACCGCTGGACTGCCTGAAATCTATGGTGTCATTTTTTATGTCGGTAAAATTGAATTCCGTGCCGGTCCAGGTGGTAATATAATCCGTGGAATTTTTTATCTGCCTGATCTCGCGCACCATCCTGTTTAAAGCTAGCCGCGCGTTAAAAACTATGTCTCTCTCCGTCCTATCAGAAACCCAGACATTAAGAACAGTGGTAATAAAGGGCGTGCTGGCGGCAACAAGAATGGCCAGTATAACTATGACCATGATCGATTCCGTCAGGGTGAATCCCTTTATATATTTTTTTATCATGGCGTCATTCAGTATGTTTTGTAACGATGGATTCTAAGGTAATGTTCCTGTTCGAACCTTGCCCGTATATTATGGTAACATTTATATGCTTGTAGTTTGTCACGGCCGCCGTCGGCGTATCAAGGCTTGAATTGGTAACGTTATAGACCGTTACCACGTAATTATACGTCTGGTTGCCAATGCTATAGCTGCCGGAATTATTGGTAATATTGAATCCGTCGGCCAGGGCACTTTCCATCACTTCTTCGCTTAAACTTGCGGCTATGGTCAGCCTTTTTATATCGGGAGAACCGCGCAAAACCTCCTGGAATAAAGATGCAATGGACAATGCGCAGATAGCGATTATCACTATTGCTATAATAACCTCAATTACGCTTAACCCCAAGACTTTTCTCATTGGATTTTGACCTGGCCCGTATTGGGCTCGATGCTTACGCTTTTTGCCTGCGGGCCGTAATGCAGGGTAACTATCCCGTCATCCGATAAAGAGCTATTCACGCTGTCATAAGGCACACCCATATAATTAAAAGAGATCAGGCCCCCGAAGTTAGTGCTGGCGATACTTACGCCCTTGAGTTCGCCGATATTATCAAAATCTATAGTGTAATTTTCGCCGGTGTAGGGATCTATTGCTTTTGTGGAAGTGGTATTTATAAAAATAAAGTAATTATTTGTAGAAAAAGATATTCCGCAGGGCACCTGGCGAGAGATCGCCAATTGCTGTGCATAGCGCAGGTCAAACATCAGCTTGTTCGAAGCAGCGATCAATCTATTTGAGTGTAGCGGTATGAATACTCCTGCCACTGCTAAAACTATAACTACCACTATCACGATAATCAGTTCTAACAGGCTGAAACCCGCCGGATCATTTTTTTTCCTGGATCTATCCTTAAACATATTTCCTTATAGAAAAACCCAGCAGGTTAAAGCTAAACTCTTAGAAACCTGCTGGGTTTGGGAACTACAGAAATTTTTATTGTAGTAAGAATTCTCCTGAGGTGCTGTTATAGTAATAACTTCTGGTTGCAGAACCAACATTGACCGTATAGTTCGTGCCGCTTACTTTGGTCCAATCTGCACTAGTTACGCCAGGTCCTGCCATAACAGTGTTGAAACATATATTGCTCGTGCTGCATACGGCATTGCTTGCGTTATCCAACGCTGAAGGAAAAGCCGAAGCATTCGTAGAAGCAAAATAATTGTAAATGCCTGACCTTATTGCGCCTACTACGCCATCCGCCGATGCTGCCCTTGCTTGGTTCTGTAAATCGAAGTATTTTGGAATAGCCACGGCCGCCAAAATGGCCAAGATGACTATTACCATAATCAATTCGATTAAGGTAAAACCTCTTTTGTTAAACATACGTCTCCTCCTTGTGTTTCTGATTAAAGGTTAATCTACACTACTAATTTATAATATAATAAAAAATAAAAAATGCAAGTATTTTTTATTATCTTCTGAATAAGCTCGCCATGTTCCAGATCGGCAAGAATATAGCTAAGGCCAGGAATAGTACGCCGCAGCCAAGAGCGAAAATAAGTATGGGCTCGATAAGGGTGATCAGGTTGTTTATGGTAAAATCTACCTGCTGGTCATAATAATCCGCCACATGCAGTAATAGTTCATCTATCTTACCTACCTCTTCGCCTGCAGCAACAAGCTGCACGACTACCGGAGGGAACATACCGCTTGCCTTCATCGGCTCAACCATGCCCTTACCTTCATTGACACTATTCCTTATCTCTGAAATAGTCTTGGCGATTACCGCATTGCCGGCGCTGTCTTTGGTCAGATCCAAGATACTTAATATCGGTATGCCGCTACGCATAAGGGTCCCGGTAATGCGGGCAAATCTAGACATACTTAACCTAAGTACCAGCGGCCCAAAAACCGGAACTTTCAATTTCAACCCATCCCACCAATAACGGCCTGCTTTTGTGCTGATGATCTTCTTGAGAACGAAAAATAAAACAGCCATCACGATAAGCGCCAGCCACCAATATTTTGTAGTAATGACATTGAGTGCTAAAAGTGTGCGGGTCGGCAGGGGCAGCTGAACCTTGAATTGGCCGTAAAGTTTGGCGAACCGCGGCATAATAAAGTTGGTCAGGAAAATAAACGCCAGGACCATAGTAGAGATAACGATTATGGGATAGCGCGTTGCAGACTTAATACGCATATTCGTTCTTTCTTCGTTCTCTCCTAAGATGGCTAATCTCTCCAAATTTTCATCAATCGTACCGGATGCTTCACCCGCCTTAAGCATGTTGATATACAACGGATGGAAGATCTGCGGATATTTTTCAAATGCGGCGGAGATCATAGTACCCGATTCTATGTCTTTTGCTATCCCCCCAATGGCATTTTTTAAGACCTTACTGGTAGTCTGCTCGGTTATGCCATTTAAAGCCTCGATAATGGGCAGGCCCGCTTTCTCAAGGGTATAAAAAAGGCGGGTAAACATATTCAGTTCCGCAGATTTGACCCTGTTAAAAAAATAAAATTTTCCGACGCTTTTGATCTCTTTTTTCTCTTCCAGGGATATAAGGACCGCACCTGATTGTTTTAATTGATTGGATACGGCCTGCTCCGTTGCCGCCGTGACCGTTGCGGTAAGGAGCTTTCCGAACTTATCCCTGGCTTTGTAGGTATAGGAAGGCATTATTCTATTTTCGTGGTTACGCGGACAACCTCTTCTAAGGTAGTTATTCCTTTTTTGGCTTTTTCTATGCCGTCGTCGCGCAAGGTTTTCATTGCTCCCATCTCAATTGCTTTTCTTTTTATTTCATCGGCGGACTTTTTCAGATCAACCATGTTTCTTATCTCTTCATGTATAGGAAGCAACTCGTATATACCGATTCTTCCGACCAGCCCGGTCATCCTGCATTTATCACAACCTTTTCCTTTATAAAATTCATATTTTCCCTCG
>JAQUNK010000037.1 GCA_028717645.1 Candidatus Omnitrophota bacterium | reverse complement strand
TCGTATCCGTGCTTGGGGCTTTCTTTCAGCAGGCCTAAAAATAAAAGCCTTTGCTCGATCACGCAAAAACTCCTATTTTTCTGAACTTTTCATACCTTAATTTAAGGCGTTTCTCTGCCGGGCAGTCCTTCAGTTCTTTGAAATTTCTCAATATCGATTCTTTAAGCGTCGAGGCCATCCTTTGCGGGTCACGATGGGCGCCTCCCAAGGGTTCTGGGATGATCTCCTCAACCATGCCCATTTCCAATAATTCCTTCCCGGTAAGGTGCAGGGCCGCGGCGGCCTCAGGTGCGCGGGTGCTGTCTTTCCAGAGTATCGCTGCACAACCTTCCGGAGAAATTACCGAATAATAGGCATTTTCCAAAATGGCCACGCGGTCGCCGATGCCTATCCCCAGGGCGCCGCCGCTTCCTCCCTCGCCGATCACACAACAAAAGATCGGTACATTGATATTGGCCATTTCCTTAAGGTTCGTAGCAATAGCCTGCGCCTGGCCGCGCTCTTCAGCACCCAGGCCGGGGTATGCCCCCGGTGTATCGATCAGGCAGAGTATCGGCAAATTCGCGCGCTGGGCCAGATACATCAGGCGAAGCGCCTTGCGGTAACCTTCCGGGTGCGCGCAGCCAAAATTACGAAAAATATTTTCCTGGGTACTGCGGCCTTTCTGCTGGCCCATGACCATGATCTTTAAGTCGTCGATCTTGGCCAGGCCCGCAACCAAAGCTTTATCGTCGGCAAACGCCCTGTCGCCATGCAGCTCCAAAAAATCGGTCATGATCATAGAAACGTAATCGAGGGTGTACGGACGGTTAGGGTGGCGGGCGATCTGCACCCTCTGCCAGGGAGTCAGGCCCTGGTAGGTTTCTTTTCTTAATTTATCCAGTTTTTCTTCCAGGCGTTTTATTTCGGAAGAAAGGTCTATTTTCTTATCCGAGGTAAAATGCTTCAGCTCCTCGATCTTTTTTTCCAGTTCCGATATTGGGCGTTCGAAATCAAGACCTTTCATAGGATCAATTTACGATGGTAACTTCCGTGCCGGAAGGTAAAAGCATGTAGATTTCTTCGACGTCGGTATTGGCCATGCGTACACAGCCCTGAGTAACCTGCTTGCCAAGGTCCTCAGGCTTAGTCGTGCCGTGTATGCCATATCCGGGCACGTTGATGCCCAGCCAACGGGTTCCCAGGATATTCTCTGGACTGCCCGCAGGCACAACTGCACCTGCCTTAAACCACGTCGGATTAGGTAGCTTATTGACAATTTTAAAAGTGCCTACCGGCGTAGAATTATTTGCGCCTGTAGAAACAATGTAGGTCTTGATAATGTCGTCGCCGGCGCGCAGGATCAGGATATTCTGGCCCTTGTACACCAAAACGTTAAAAGGCATATTCCAGACCTTTATTTTTCTGCCTACTTTCAAACCCCCGGCCTGGAGATCATTGATCTTGGCAACGAGCTCTACCGTAGTATTGAATTGCCTGGCTATTTTGGTAAGCGTATCGCCGGGCTGTATTTCATATTCTACACTTCCCGCGGTGACCATGGGTGAAAAGATCAATTTCATGTTCAGGTCTTCGATGTGTTTCTGCCAGTCGGCAACATTACGCGAACTTGGGTCTTCTTTGATCAATTCCTGATAAGCCTCTTTTGCCGAAGCGTAATCGCCTTTTTCTTCCCCTGCTTTGGCCGATTTTAACAATTTGCCCTGCTGGGGACTGGTGACTAAAGAAACTTTATGGAAGTTCTTGGCTGCCAGTTTAAATAAAATTACGCCGAAAAAAACAACGGCTATCAGCCCAACAGCAAAAAATAATTTTTTCTTCAACGAAGCCTCCTTTTAATAAAAAATCATTGCCAGCAGGACGCCGATGATAATCCCGAAGATGACCTCCATGGGTGTGTGCCCGATGAGTTCCTTCAGCCTTCTTTCCTGTATCCTGCCTTTAAAATAAATATCTTCCATGATGTGGTTCAGGATATGGGCCTGTCTTCCCGTAGCCATACGCACACCCTGCGCGTCAAAAAATACCACCACGCCGAATGTCGCAGCCAAGGCAAAGATAACCGAATCAAACCCTTGGCTCAGGCCGATGCTCGTAGCCAAAGCGCTTGCCCCGGCAGCGTGGCTGGAAGGCATGCCGCCCGTACCGATAAACCAGCGAAAATCAAACCTTCTTTCCCTGACCACGCCCAAGATCACCTTCACAAACTGGGTAAAAAACCAGGCGATGACAGTAACAACAAGCACATGATTCCTGATCAATTGTGTAAATATTTCTATCATAGATTTTTTCCTAAAAATTAACGAGAAGGCCTTAAGGAAGCGGAATTACATTTACCCTTTTATCCGGCGGATATGTGGGAATTCCGTCTTTAACAACATAGCCCAGGTTACGCCCGGGTTCAACATCACTTAAATCCTTATTTTGCTTATCTTGGCGCATTCTTGTCTTCAGGTCCTTGATGGCCTGCTTTAATTTTTCTACGCTGCTCAGTTTATCCTCGAGCCTCGCCTTTTCTTCGTTCAGCACGCGCACCTTTGCATCCAACTTTTCTTTTTCAGCCTCCACTTTTTGTAAGGCCTCCTGCATTTCGATGAGTTTTTCTTCTTTGGCGGCGAGGTTACGCTCTAAAATTACTTTCGCGCTGAGCAGTTCCTCTTTGAGCTTGAGCTCCCTGGCTAATTCCTGGTTCAAGCGCTTCCTTTCACCCTCCAAGGTGACCAGGTTCGACTGTGCCGTAACCAGTTCAGACTGGACTATTTGCTTTTCCCTGAGTACTACGCCATAGCGCCAGAGGATAAAGGCCACTATACCCAAACAGATTATAAGGATAATCGTATTACGCTCTTTTTTCATCAGTAATGATTTATCTAGGCCAGGAACGGGTATTTTCGTGATTATTATACTATGCGCGGCCGGATAAAGCAAGGGGAAAAGTGGCGGGCAGCTACCATTGCCTATCCAGGCTACGGTATTGGATGGCCTCAGCTACATGTTCGGCCAGGATATTTTCCGCTTCCGCCAGATCGGCAATGGTCCGGGAAACCTTGAGCACCCTGTTGTATGCCCGCGCAGACAGCCCTAATTCGGTCATCGCCATTTTGAGCAGGTCCTTGGCCTCGTCTTTTAAAACACAGTATTTCTTGATCAATCTTACATTCATCGAAGCATTGGAGAAGATTTTGTCTTCTTTGAAACGTTTTCTCTGTATGTTTTTGACTTTTTCCACCCGGCTTTTGATGGCCGCGGAGGATTCGCTTTCTGCCGTATCTGTAAGCTCTTTATATTTTATGGCCGGTATTTCGATATGGATATCCACGCGGTCCAGGAGCGGCCCGGAGATCTTGCTCATATAATTTGCGATCTTGGTGGTATTACAGCGGCAGGCCTTGCGCGGGTCGGTATAATAACCTCAGGGGCAGGGGTTCATCGCACAGACCAGCATAAAAGAAGCGGGAAAAACAAATGATTTTATTGCCCGTGAAATAACAATGTTGCCTTCTTCCAGCGGCTGCCTGAGCGCCTCCAGGCAATCGCGCCGGAATTCCGGCAATTCATCCAGAAAAAGTACGCCCTGGTGCGCCAGGCTGATCTCTCCGGGATGCGGCAAAGACCCTCCGCCGACCAGGGCCGCGGTAGAGGCGCTGTGGTGGGGATTCCTGAACGGCCGATGCTTAATGATGCCTTCCCTTAAGGATAAGTCCCCGGTGATAGAATGTATTTTGGTTATTTCCAGCGCTTCTTCCAATGTCAGATCAGGCATGATCGTCGGTATGCGCTTGGCGAGCATGGTTTTACCGCTACCCGGAGGGCCGATCATTAGGATGTTATGCCCGCCGCCTACCGCGATCTCAATCGCCCTTTTCGCATAGGCCTGGCCTTTTACTTCGGAAAAATCCAGCGGATAATCGTTGGTTTGACGAAAAATATCCTCCAGTTCTACGCTCAGTGGCTTAAATAGCCCCTGATTATTAAGCAGCTCCACGGTTGCCCTGAGTGTTTTTACCGGCCAGCAATTGACGCCCGAAACTATCCCCGCTTCTCTGGCATTCTGAAGCGGGACCACGATATTTTTAAAGCCCTCCTGGCAAAGCGCCATGCTGATCGGCAAGATCCCTTTTGCCGGTCGCAGGGTCCCGTCTAAGGCCAGCTCGCCGAGAAAACAATGGCCTGCGAGGCTCTCGGCATTGATCTGTTGGGTCGCCGCAAGTATGCCCAAGGCAATGGCCAGATCAAAACTCGTCCCTTCTTTCTTGATATCCGAAGGAGCAAGACTGATAGTGATCCTTTCATCCGGCCAGTGAAAACCGGAATTCTTGATGGCGCTTTTTATCCGGTCCCGGCTTTCCCGGATAGCGGTATCAGCCAAACCCACCAGTGTGATCACCGGAAGGCCGTGGGTCACATCTACTTCGATTTCTACCGGGTAGGCTTCAATGGCCAAAAGGCCGAAACTAAATACCTTTGCCAGCATATCTCCTCCTTTTTCTTTTCTCCTATTTAATAGACGGATAAAAGGAAGAAATCTAACAGGAATTTGATCTGTCGGGAAAATAACGGGCCTACGAAAAAATGGGAAGAGTTTATTTGTTAGAAGAACTGCCAGTCTGCTTCAGCTCTGAGGTGATCCTATCGATAAAATTGTTCTCTCCGGGTAAAGACCTGGCCTGGTTAAGCGTGGCCAGGGCACCACCGGGGTCCCCGGACAACTCCTGGATATGGGCCAGGGTAAGATATGCCCGGCGGTAATTCGGTGCAAGCACGATGGCTTTTTTTATCAGCTCGCCTGCTTTTAGGTAATTTCCAATACCGGCATAAGCATAGGCCAGGCTGTTTAAAAACGCGACATTGTCCTGGTCACCCGCTAATTTCTGCTCGCAGTAGCTTATTTCGCTTAAATATTCATTTGCCGCGTCCCGGCTTCTGCCTTGCTGTTTGTATATGTCGCCTAAATCATTATGCGCATTTAAATATCCGGGTACCGCATTGATCAGCCTCTGATAAAGGGTAGTGGCCTGTTCGGATTTTCCGCTGTCCCTGGTTACACTTGCCAAGCTATAGAGGATATTAAAATTGTGCGGGTCTAGACTAAGCGCCTTCTCTAAATAAACGGCGGCCTCTGAGTATTGCTCTGTTTCCATATAGGCCAGGCCCAAATTATTATAAAAATTGGGGTTGCCGGGGTTAAATTGGATCGCGGATTTATACAAACCTATTGCCTTTGTAAAATCTCCTTTTTCAAAATAAATATCTCCCAGCAGCGCGTAAGCCGAGCCGTAGCGAGGATCTTGATCGATCAGCCCCTCCAGTGTCTCTTCTGCTTTGGCTAAATTTTTATCCAGGTAATAAAAGGTGGCCAGCACGTAGTAGGAATAGGCTAAGCCGGGAGATGTTTTTATTGCCTCGGCTACGAGTGTATAGGCATTATTTTTGTCGCCTTTTAAGAAACTGTCGATCCCCTTATTCAAGGAGTCGGCAGCAGAACCAAAAGTAGCCTGTTGGGCCAGCTCTTCCATATCGGCGTCTTGGCCTACGAGCGCCTTAGCCTGACCTAACCACTGGGACGCCTCCTGGTACATTTCCTTGTTCAGGAATAAACGGACCAGCCTCAAGTAGGCTTTTTTATTCTGCGGCTGGAGCTTAATCACTTTTTTGTATTCCTCTATGGCTTCTGCATCCAGCCCTTTGCTTAAATAGACATTGGCTAAATTATAATGCACCAGCGCTAAATTGGGATTTATCCTTAAGGCCTTGTTCAATTCTACAATAGCCTTATCGTATGCGCCTTGCTCATAGAACTCTATGCCCTTATTATGATAATAAACAGGCAGTTTCTGGTTTACCAAAAATGCGCCGATGATCAAAAGGACAAAGAATAAAAATAGTTCGCTTGCTTTCCTGAACATCTCAGCCTTCCCCCTGCTTTTTATATTATAATATACCGGCTAAGGGAAAATTACAATATCCTTGCCAATTATCTTTAAACTGATAAAATAAATGAGGGCGCGGGATATGGAACAAAATGAACTTAAGTTATGCGCTCGTTAAACAAAGGAGCGTAAAAATGTCCTTTAAAAGTATAGTGATCATCGCTTTACTCATTGTTCTCTTCTTTGTCTTCAAGCCACAAATTATGGGTTGGGTGCACACAATTACGGGAGAATATGCGCCCACGACCAATAAGGCAAATACCACATACCAGGAATTCAAGCAACACGACCTTTACCAAAGAGAGAAAAAAATAGAAAACACCATGGATAAGCTGGCAGAATGAGTAAAAACTACCTCTTTTTCGCTAAAAAATCCGCACTTTTTTTGATTTTTTGCCTGCTGGCTGGCTGTATTTCGGCTGAAAAAAAGCCTGACCCGCGAAAAATACAGGTAGAAATCTATTTACGGACGGAAACGATAAAAGAAAGCATACGCAACGGCCAGATCCATACGGGAATGCGTTATAAGGAACTTTCCGCGTTGCTGGGTAAGCCGGATAAGGTAGTGCAGGTAGAAACCGACCGCCACCTGGATATGCAATGGATCTACGAAGATCGGACAGGGGAAAAGCCAAAATATTTCTCTTTCCACTTCCAAGACGGCGCGCTGCTGGAATGGCGCTAGATTCTTTCTAGCTACTTAACTCCTATAAAAATTTACACTTACGGCTCTGTTTAAATTTCCCTTGACTTTATTTTTTTTTATTATATGATAATGTTTTGTAGCCTTTTAGGTAAAACGAGTCAAAGGTCGGGGGACATATGAGACTAATTACCGTGGAAGAGTTGGCGAAGTATCTAAATTTAAACCCGCATACTATCTATATGTGGGTGGAACAAAAAAAGATTCCCTTCATAAAGATCGGCAGGATGGTCAGATTTGATCTCATCGAGATCGAAGAATGGCTAATCAGCAAAAAGACCGAGATCGAAGAAGCTCCCGCACACCAAGTATCCTTAAGCAAAAACTAATTATCTCTGCTTCTATTTTAGCGAACAGAATTTTCCGGATTGATCCCTGCGCGAAAGGTCTGTTTCTATTTTACGGGGATAATATTGATGTAGCTGCTAAGCTTACCTCTTTTATTCTTGGTCCTGGTAAAGGTGACTTTTCCTTCACACAAAGCAAAAAGATTGTCCTTACCGCCTACGTTTTTACCCGGACGCCATCTATCGCCTTCCCGGGTTAAAAGCGTACCAGTAGGTACGAGCTTACCGGCGCCCACCTTAATTCCTTTTACGTCACTGTAATGCTTTGATTTACGATGTCCGCTTGCTCCTCCACTCATTTATTCCTCCTAACCTTTGATTAATGCCAATGTTTCTGAACGCGTCTTCTGATTATCCTTGAATATTCCCCTGACCGCAGAAGTTACGGTAAGCACACCCGGTTTCTTCACTCCCCGAAAAGACATACACAAATGTTCCGCCTCAAGGACCACCATCACACCCAGGGGCCTGAGTTTACGCATAATGATCTCAGCTATTTGTGTAGTTAAGCGCTCCTGCACCTGCGGCCTCTTGGAAAGCACATCGATCACCCGCGCGAGCTTGCTTAAACCCGTGACCCGTCCGGCCCTGGGGATATAAGCCACGTGCGCCTTTCCCATGAACGGCAGGAGATGGTGTTCGCAAACCGAATATAAAGGTATATTCTTCAACAAAATTATTTCGTGGTGCTTCTGGTCAAGAATTACCTCCAGCTCCTTGGCCGGGTCCTGTTTTATGCCGGAGAAAATTTCTTCGTACATTTCCGCCACGCGCCGAGGTGTCTCTAAAAGGTCCTTTTTATCGGGATTCTCGCCGATGGCTTCTAATATTTGCCTGATCGCTTTTTCTATTTTGGCTTTGTTCATGCAATTATGTCCTCTTTTTTCTTCAATGAGCGCATGACTTATGGAGCGCGAAGCGCGACGTAAGTTTGGGCCTCATTTATTTCCCTATACAAAACTCACTGAATATTTTATCCAGCAGGTCCTCGGAAAACTTCTTACCTAAAATATCGTCCAGGCAACCGAGTGCCTCTTTTAAGGCCTCAGCCACGAACTCCGAAGATAAGCTATTATCCAATGAAACGAGTGAATCTGCAATAAATTTTTCTGCATGCTTAAGCTTTTCGATATGCCTGGCATTACTTACCAAAACGGATTCCGGGGTAGTCACCCTGCCGTTATAGACCGCATGCACTAACGCATCCTCCAGGAGCCTGACATTTTTCGCGTTCTTTGCGCTGATCTCAACCAGCGAATGGAAATGTTTTTTTAATTTCTCTTTTTCTATTCTCTGTTTTAAATCTATTTTATTGATCAGCGCGATCAGCGGCCGGCCGGCTAAATTACGCATCAGCGCAGCGTCTTCGCTCCCCAGCTTCCTTGAACCATCAAAAACCAGGATCACCAGGTCCGCTAATTTGATCTGTTTTTTTGCGCGCTCGACGGCTTTTTTTTCGATCAGGTCGCGCGGCTCGATAATACCGGCGGTATCCACTATTCTTACCGGTATCCCCTGGATGTCGATAATTTCTTCGATAGTATCGCGCGTTGTCCCAGCGATGGGTGTAACGATGGAGCGTTCCTGCTTTAGGAGCGCGTTTAAAAGCGAGGACTTCCCGGCATTGGGCCGGCCGCAGATGACCACGTGTATCCCTTCACGTAAGACCCTGCCAGTACGCGAAGAATCCAGGATATCCCTTAATTCCCGGCGCGATTTATCCAACTTTTTATTCAATGCAGCCCTGTCCAGCGCGCCTATTTCCTCGTCGGGAAAATCGATGTTCGCCTCTAATACTGCCAATACGTCCAAAAGCCCCCGGCGGATCTTGCGGATCTTTTGCGATAACGCGCCTTTTAATTGTTCCAGGCTTATCTTAAGCGCTGAATCGGTCTTTGCGCTGATGATATCTGAAACCGCTTCGGCCTGGGCCAGGTCGATCCTGCCGTTTAAAAATGCGCGCCTGGTAAATTCACCCGGCTCAGCCATCCGGGCGCCATTTTCCAGGACCAGGTCCAGAATTTTACGCAAAGGTATAATGCCGCCATGGCAATTTATTTCTACGATATCTTCTTTGGTATAACTACGCGGCGCACGCATCACGCTTAAGAGCACTTCATCGACTACAGCGCCCGCTTTATTTTTTACCCAGCCGTAACGCAGGGAATAACTTTCCATCTGCTGCGGGGCCGAACCATCTTTACCCTGAAAGATCCTGCCTGCGATCTCCAAAGCATGGTCGCCGCTCAAACGTACTATCCCGATGCCTGCCTGGCCCTGGGCAGTAGAGATCGCTGCGATGGTGTCCTTAAAATCTATCTTTACTTTACCCGGCATTCTCTAGCCTCTCCTATCACGAATAATGAGCCGCAGACAAGGATCAAGTCGATCTTATCGGCGATCTGCTTAGCCAAGGCACAGGCTTCCTTTACGCTACTGGTTAAATGTAGCGGCCTGTCCTTAAAATATCCGGCAAGTGCGGCGGGATCTGTTGCCCGTGGGTTGTCCGCGCGGGTTAAAATAATTTCATCAGCCAGAGTAAATAGTTCTTCGCAAATTCCTTTTATGTCTTTATCCTTGGAAACTCCCAGGACCAAGATCAATTTCCCGTACTTAAAATTTTTGCTTATCGCCTCTTTCAGGGCAGCAGCCGAGGCCCTGTTCTGGCAACCGTCTAAAACCAGGTAAGGATCTTTAGAGACTATCTCGCAACGGCCTGGCCAGCGGGTTTTGGCAAGGCCATCCGTTACCGCTTTCTCAGTAATATTTATACCTTTGCTTCTTAAGGCAGAGATCACCCCCACTGCGACGGCGGCATTGACTATTTGGTGCTCTCCCAGGAGTTCGATCGCCAAATGCGGATATTTGTATCCTAAGGCAACAATACCAAACCCGGCATTATTTTTTTGATAAGTGATGTCTTCACCGACGGCATACAGTTTTGCGTTCAGCCCGGCACACTTTTTCTGCAGCACCTCTATCGCCTCTTCCGGCTGCGGTGCGGTGATCACGGTCGCCTGTTTTGTTTTGATTATTCCTGCTTTTTCCGCGGCGATCTCTGCCAG
>JAQUNK010000036.1 GCA_028717645.1 Candidatus Omnitrophota bacterium | reverse complement strand
GTCGTTTGCACTCCGTAAGCCGCCTGCTCGTTAAATGTTTAAAGCCATTAAATTATACCTAAATCAGGAAATTAGCCTGGACAGCCTGCTTTCTTTGCTTTTAGATTCAGGCTATAAAAGGCAAGAGCGGGTGTCTGAGGAATCCGATTTCGCGCTACGCGGTGGCATCCTGGATATTTTTCCTTTGACGTTCGAATTACCCATCCGTATCGAGCTGGAACAGGATAAGATCGTTTCTATCAAAAGTTTCGATCCGGTTACCGGAAAATCCGCCTGGGCCCACCAGATGGTGATTATCCTGCCTATCCGTAGGCTCCATCCTACCAAGATAAAGACCCTAAGCGAAGAATTACCGGTAGATAATTTCCTGGATATAAAGCCGCTCGACTACGTAGTGCATGTGGACCACGGTATTGGAAAGTTCTTGGGCGTAAATAAGATCAAGGCACATGATGGATATAAAGATCACCTGGTCATCGAATATGACCGCCAGGAAAAGCTCTATGTGCCCATGGACCAGATACACCTGGTCCAGAAATATATTTCATTCAGCCAGCGTAAACACCTGAAGCTCTCGCGGCTGGGCTCAAAAGAATGGCAGAGGATCAAGTCGCGCGTTAAAAAAGGCATACAAAAGCTTGCCTTGGACCTTCTGGCCTTGCAGGCCATGCGTATGAGCGTTAAAGGATTTTCTTTTTCCGGAGATAATGAATGGCAGAAAGAATTCGAAGGGACTTTTCCTTATCGTGAAACAGCCGACCAGGCGAAGGCAGTAGCGGAAGTGAAAAATGACATGCAAAACCCTAAGCCCATGGACAGGCTCTTATGCGGAGACGTGGGCTATGGCAAGACCGAAGTAGCCATGCGCGCGGCCTTTAAGGCAGTGTTGGATGATAAGCAGGTTGCCTTCTTGGTGCCAACTACCATTCTGGCCGAGCAGCATTACCAGAATTTTATCAGTCGTATCCGGAACTTTCCTGTGAACATCGCTATGCTTTCCCGTTTTCAGAGTGTAGCGAGCCAAAAAAATATTATTCAGGACATGGCTAAGGGCAAGGTAGATGTGCTTATCGGTACACACCGGCTATTATCACCGGATATTAAATTCAAGGACCTGGGGCTTTTGATCATCGATGAAGAACAGCGTTTTGGTGTGAAGGCGAAGGAGCATTTAAAGAGTATGAAGCTTACGACCGATGTGCTTACCCTGACCGCAACACCCATACCCCGTACGCTTTATATGAGCCTGATGGGAGTAAAAGACCTTTCCATTATTAATACGCCTCCGCAAAACCGTTTGTCTATTTCAACGCATGTGGTAGAATATGATGAAGATTTGATCCGTCAGGCGTTGAACCGCGAGCTTTCGCGCAAAGGCCAGGTCTATTTTGTGCACAACCGTGTTCTGGATATCGAAAAGATCGCAAAAAAAGTTTCTGCTCTTTCACCGAAAACAGCCAGGATAAGTATTGCCCACGGCCAGATGCATTCCCGCGAGCTTGAGCACATCATGCTCGACTTTTTAAAAGGTAATATTGACGTCTTGGTATGTACGACAATAATTCAGTCAGGTATCGATGTGCCTAATGCCAATACACTGATCATCAATGAAGCTGATGAATTCGGCTTGGCAGACCTGCACCAGCTACGCGGCAGGGTAGGCAGATTTGACCGCCCGGCCTACGCTTATTTTATGGTCCGGCACACCCATTCTTTGAGCCTTGAGGCAAAAAAACGGCTGGACGCATTAATAGAATATTCGCAATTGGGCAGCGGTTTTAAGATCGCCATGGAGGACTTGGAGATCAGGGGCGCGGGAAACCTTTTAGGCTATGAACAACATGGCTTTATCATGGCGGTAGGCTTTGACCTTTACTGCAGGCTGCTCAGGGAAAGTGTTGGTTCGTTAAAAAAGATAAGTGGAACTGGAGGTAATAATTAAGATGAAAAAGATAATATTATTTTGTTTTTTGCTCGGCCTTTTTTGTTTCGCTTCCGGACTCTACGCGCAAGAAAAGATAGTGGCCGTAGTGAATAAAGAGATCATTACGCAGTCAGACCTGAACAGTTATCTTAGGTTCATCAAGATGCAGCTTGCCGGCCAATACCACGGCAGGGAGCTGGAAGAAAAGATCGCCGAAGCTACACCCAATATGTTAAGTACCCTTATTGAGAACAAGCTTATTGTTCAGGAGGCCAAAAAACAAGGCCTTAAAGCCGATGAGAACAGGGTAAAGGCAAGGATGGAAGAGATGAAAAGCCAGTATCCTTCGAATAAGGCTTTTGAAGAAGACATGGTCAGCCACGGCCTTACGCTGGCAGATATGGAAAATAGGACGCGTGACCAATTGTTGATGTTCGATATCGTGGAAATGAACATTAAGGATAAGATCAGGATCAACCCCAAAGAGGTCACGGATTTTTACGCAGAGCATAAAGATGAGCTGGATGTGCCGGCGCTGCGGCATATTATTTCTGCTGTTACCGATAATGAGATCAACGCAAGAAAGGCGCTTTATGAGCTGAAAAAGGGAGGAGATTTCCGGCAGGTGGCTGATACATGTGGTCTCTCCGTCGATGATCTTGGCGAGATCAAGCCCGGGCAGCTGACCAAGGAACTTGACCAGGTTGTTTCGGTCTTAGGAGTGGGCGAGACCTCTGACGTGATCAATTTTGATAAGAAGTTCTACATATTTAAATTGGAAGAAATGACCCCGGCAAGAAAAAGGTCCTTTGACGAAGCCAAACAGAATATCTATAACTATATTTTTGACCAGAAGATGCAGATAGAGATGAGCAAGTGGATAGATGAGCTTAAATCCAAGGCTTATATCGAGATCAAAAAAGAAAATTCATAAATTAATGCGTAAAAAAATACGGGTAGGTATCACCATGGGGGACCCTTCGGGCATCGGGCCGGAAATTATTTCTAAGGCCCTGAGGTCCGGAAACATTAGCGGATCAGCGGATTTTACAATTATAGGGGACGGGAAGATATTCGCTAAATTCATCCTGCCGCAGCGTAAAAATATAAAATTCATTGATCTGGATAATGTTCCCGGAAGAAATTTTTGTTTTGGAAAAATAAAGCCAAGCTACGGTAAAGCCGCTTTGGAATACGTCAGGGAGGCGGTGGGTTTATTTAAAAATAAACAGATCGATTGCCTGGTTACTTGCCCTATTTCAAAAGAAGCGGTCAGGCTGGCCGGCTTAAGAGTAACCGGCCATACTGAATTTTTGGCAGACCTCTGTTCGGTAAAAGACCCCCTGATGATGCTGGTAAATAAATACTTAAAATTCACCCTGGTGACCAGGCACATCGCGATAAAAGAGGTGCCGGCTGCCTTGGATAAAGCCAGGATCCACCAAACCATTCTTTCGACGCAGAGCGCATTAAAAGAATTCTTTAAGATCAGCCGCCCGCATATCGTGGGCCTGGCTTTGAATCCGCATGCCTCTGACGGCGGATTGCTAGGGAAAGAAGAACTAAAGGTCATCGCTCCGGCGATGAACAGGGCCAGGGCCAAAGTGAATATAGACGGGCCGTTGCCGGCGGATTCGGCGGTCCTAAAATTACTGGAAAAAAAATATGATTGCGGCCTGGCGATGTATCATGACCAGGCGCTCATTCCTCTCAAACTGACTGACGCAGGAAGCGGGGTAAACCTTACCTGGGGCCTGCCGTTTGTCAGGACCTCGCCTCTTCACGGCACTGCCTTTGATATTGCCGGAAAGAACAAGGCTGATCCGAGCTCTTTAGTCTGGGCAATAAAACTAGCCATACAATGCGCAGCAAACCTAAAAAATACTTAGGCCAGGTTTTCCTTTCCAATCCTGATATCCTGAATAAAATTATTATAGCCGCAGGCGTAGCGCCCGGCGACAGCGTATTGGAAATCGGCTCGGGCAGGGGTGAATTAACGCGTAAAATAGCCTCTTTGGCGAAAAAGCTGGTCGCTGTTGAACTGGACCGCGACCTGTATAATTTTTTAAAAGAAGATTTTAAGCACCAGGCGAACGTAGAAATAATCCATCGGGATATACTGAAATTTGATATCGGTGCATATTTTAAACAAGGCCCGGTAAAGGTCATCGGTAATGTCCCGTATTATATATCCAGCGATATTATTGAGTACTTGTTAAAGAACCTGAATTATATTGATGATGCGTACCTTATGTTACAGAAAGAATACGCGCGGCGGCTGGTGGCCGAAGCAGGTTCAAGCGAGCGCGGTTCTTTAAGCTGTTTTGTGCAGTTTTTTACCGAACCCCAGATATTGTTTCTGGTAAAGAAAGGGAGTTTTCGTCCGGCACCGAAAGTCGATTCTGCTTTTGTCAGGCTCAAAATAAGGAAACAGCCCGCGTTTTCTTTAAAAGATGAAAAGTTCTTTTTCAAATTGATCCGTACCAGCTTTACACAGCGCAGAAAAACCCTCAAAAATAGCCTCATCAGGCTCGTCCCTGAGGCAAGGCTCAGGGACTATTTCCGCATTTTCCACCTAAACGCGAATATCCGGCCGCAGGAAATGCGCCTGGAAGACTTTGCCAACCTCGCTAATTATCTATCCTCTGCTTAATAGTAAACTAAAATTATCCATAGGGTTGACAATCTATCCATGCTTCGCTATAATATTTAATTAAATTTAGCCATTTATAAAGGAGAATCATGCGGAAATATATCGAGGAACTGAGCGGAAAGGTATTGAGAAAAGAGCCGGTTTCTAAAGAAGAAGCGATAAGGCTTCTGGACTTAGATAAAAGCGGATTGTTTTATTTATTTGCTTCGGCAAACAATATCCGGCAGTATTTTCGGGGGAATAAAGTAAGCCTTTGCGCCATTACTAATGCCAAGAGCGGAAATTGTTCCGAGGACTGTAAATTTTGCGCCCAGTCAGCACGGCATAATACCAATATAGAAATATATCCTTTGCTCACGCCGGAGGAAATGTTCAAGCGCGCAAAGGCTGCTTACCAGGCAGGCGCGCACAGATTCTGTTTTGTCACCAGCGGCGCTAAGTTAAGTGATGCAGAATTGGTAAACTTATGCCTGGGTATCTCACGCATAAAAAAAGAATTTCCTTTGCTTAAGCTGGATTCTTCTTTAGGCAAAATTGATCTTATGCGGGCAAAGAAATTGAAAGACGCAGGGCTGGACAGGTATAATCACAATATCGAAACGCACCCGGATTTCTTTTCCAAAATTTGCACCACACATAGTTTTTCTGACAGGTTGGCGACCATCGAGATACTCAAAAAAGCAGGCCTGGAAGTTTGCTCGGGCGGGATATTCGGGATGGGCGAGACCAATCAGCAACGCGTAGAATTTGCCTTTATTTTAAAAGATCTGGATGTGGACTCCGTAGCATTGAACTTTTTGAATCCGGTTTCCGGAACCGGGCTCGGGAAGGCAGCAACGTTGCCGGCCTTAGAGATCCTTAAGATAGTGGCGGTATTGCGTTTTATCCTTCCGGAAAAGGAATTGCGTCTTTGCGGGGGAAGGCAAAAAAATTTGCGCCAGCTTCAGGCGCTGGCTTTTGTTTCGGGGATAGACGCTGCGATCACCGGTGACTATCTTACTACCAAGGGTAGCCCTTACCAGGATGATCTAGAAATGTTGAGTGATCTGGGATTTTCCCTTTAACCGGATATGTTTAACCTTAAAGAAGAACTGGGGAATTTAGAAAATAAGGGTCTGAAACGCAGGCTTCTGCCTTTGGAGACTAGCCAAGGCGAAGAAATCGTTATTGCGGGAAAAAAATGCCTTAATTTATGCTCGAATAATTACCTCGGGCTGGCCAATGATCTGCGCCTGGAAGAAGCAGCGATCGCCGCAATAAAAGAATATGGCATAGGATCCGGCGCCTCAAGGCTGGTCAGCGGTAATGTCCGGCTTTACGAGAAACTGGAGAGCGATCTGGCGCATTTTAAAGGAAGCGAGGCGAGCCTGGTATTTAATTCCGGATACAGCGCGAACTTGGGTATAATCTCCAGCTTGGTAAATGAAAAAGATATTATTTTTTCGGATAAACTCAATCACGCCTCGATCATCGACGGCATAATTTTAAGCCGCGCGGAATTCCGGCGCTACGCACATAAAGATATGGAAATGCTGGAGGCGGGTTTAAAAGGATCAGCGGGTTTCCGCCGGCGCCTGATCATCACCGACACGGTATTCAGTATGGACGGGGATATCGCGCCTTTACCGAAAATTGCAGCATTGGCCAAAAAATATCAGGCGGAAATACTGGTGGATGAGGCGCATGCCACAGGCATATTTGGCGCAACCGGCAGCGGTATGGTCGAACATTTTGGCCTTAAGGCTGAGATCGCTTTTCAGATGGGGACATTGAGCAAGGCAGCGGGTTGTTTCGGCGCGTACATCTCGGCAGATAAAGATGCGATTGATTATTTCATCAATCGGGCGCGTAGTTTTATTTATACGACCAGCCTGCCTGCGGCGGTACTTGCGGCAAGCATCAAAGCCCTGGAGATCATCCAGGCAGAGCCGCAAAGAAGAAAGAAACTCCTGGCGAATGCAAAATTCTTTAGGGATAGCCTGAAAAAGTTAGGTTTAGATACTCTTGATTCCGAGACCCAGATCATCCCGGTAGTTTTGGCTGAGGCAGTGGAATTTAGCCGGCGTTTGTTTAAGGCGGGAATTTTTTGTTCCGCGATCCGGCCGCCGACTGTGCCGCAAAATTCTTCGCGCCTGAGGATAACGGTGATGGCCACGCATACCGGGGAGCAATTGGAATTTGCCCTGGAGAAGATCAAGGAGATAGCTAAGGAGCTGGGTGTAATTTAAATGGACCCCGCACCTTCTTTAGATCTGGGGATAGTAAAAATATGATAAAAAAGATAGAATAGGAAGAAGGTGCGGAGTGAAGACACTTTTATTTTTGCATGGCTGGGCTTCTGATTCAAGGGTATGGTATAAGCAGAAGGCATATTTTAAGGATTACGAAATTATTCTACCTGAATTAGACGCTGAAAATATCAATGAGATCTCAGATAAGGTCCATAGTTTATGCATAGGTAAAGAGGACCTAACAGTGATTGCCTGGTCGATGGGCTGGCTCGTGGCCTTAAAATTACTTGAATACCAGGGTTTAAACATAAAGGCGATGGTGGGTATAAGTGCAACGCCGAAATTCATTAACGATGATTACATAGAGCAGGGAATAGGCGTAGAGGAATTAAGGGCTTTACGTATGCAGCTTAAAAAAGACTTTGTTTTTGCTTTGAACAATTTTTATCGGCAGAACTACATTCCTTTGTCCGCAGACCTTTTTTTAGCCAAAAAAGAGCTTTTTATCAAGCAGTTGGAGATCGTAGAAAAAGAAGACTTAAGGAATAACCTCTCGTTAATTAAATGCCCTGCTTTATTTGTTGGCAGCGATAATGATAAGATCTGTCCCTTGGCTGTGCAGGAATATATGCGCGCCCGGGTCGATGGTGCGGTGGTCAAAATAATGCCGAAGGCCGGGCACGCGCCATTTTTATATAATTTTAACGAGGTGAACTCTTTAATCAATGAATACGCAAATCATACAGGAAAGATTCTCTAGGGCAGCCTTAGATTACGACCGGCATGCGGATATCCAGAAATATTTTGGTAACTTGCTGCTGGAGCGCCTTAAGGCCGATAAAATAGAAGCGGGGAATATCCTCGATATCGGTACGGGCACAGGAAACCTGCTTAAGGGCCTAGGCCTGGTTTATCCGTCTGCAAAAATTACCGGCCTGGATATTTCCTGGGGCATGCTCATAAAGGCAAAGGAAAGGGCGCATCGGCTCCTGCAGGCTGATGCCGCGAACTTACCTTTTAAGGAAAATTCTTTTGACCTGGCTATTTCTAACCTTTCTTTACAATGGTTATTTGATATCGGAGGCCCTCTTAGCGCTGCGGCCCGCGTTTTAAGCAGGGAAGGCAGATTCTATTTTACTATTTTCGGGCCCCAGACTTTAAAAGAACTAAGAGCCATCTTTCCGGCGCTGGAGGAACGGATGATCTTAAACGACCTGCCTGCCCTGGAAAACAAGCTGAAGGTGGCGGGTTTTCAAAACATAAGTTCGCAAACGATCAGAGAAAAAAGAATTTACCCGAGCCTGGTCGATATCATTAAATGGCTGAAAAATATCGGCGCAAATTATACCGGCTACATTCCCGTCAAGAATCTAGGCATGCGTAAGGTTTGGCAGGAAGCAGAAGATTCCTACCGCAGAAAATTTGGTACGGGTTGTGGAGTATCCGCGACTTTTGAGGTATTTTTGGTCAAGGCAAGAAAGGCTGAACATGGATAAAGGCATATTTATTACTGCTACGGATACGGGTGTTGGCAAGACCGTGGTTTCCTCTGCGCTAATACTTAAATTAAAATCACAGGGTATTGACGCGGGTTTTTTCAAGCCCTTCCAGAGTGCGGGAGACGATGCCGAAACGGTGAAGCGTGCTTGCGGCTTAAGCGACCCATTGAGCCTGATCAATCCCTATAATGCTAAATTGCCCCTTGCGCCTTACAAGGCATTCAAAAAGGTCGACATCAAAAAACTGCTCGATGCCTACAAAAAATTGTCTAAAAAGCACGAATTTATCGTCGTGGAAGGGGCGGGCGGCCTTTTTGTCCCGATCAAAAAAGATTATTTGATGAGTGACCTTATCTTAGAGCTTGGTTTGCCGGCGGTAGTTGTCGGCCGTGCAGGGTTGGGCACGATAAATCACAGTTTGCTTACTTTAAAGCAGGCCCAGGACCTGGGGATCAGGGTCAAGGGTATAATTATAAATAACAAAGATGTCCGGGCCTCTGACATCTCGCGTAAGTCTAACGTAGAATTGATCAGGCAATTTTCTAAAACGCCTATTTTAGGGGTCATCCCGGACTGTAAAAACAGGATTGAGGCGGTTGGCCAGGCAGTTAGGGCCATCAACGTAGGCCCGCTTCTTCCGAAAAGATCCGCGAGCAATTATCGCCGTTTAAAGAGCCTGAATAAAAAATATATCTGGCATCCATTTACCCAGATGAAAGATTGGCTTAAATCCGAGCCGCTGATCATCGAAGAGGCCAGAGGTGTTTATTTGAAAGACGCAAAAGGGAAGTGGTATTTAGACGGTATTTCTTCTCTTTGGGTGAACGTGCATGGGCATAGAAAACGCGAAATTGATTTGAAGATAAAAGAACAGCTGAATAAGGTGGCGCACTCTACACTTCTTGGCCTGGCTAATGCCCCGTCTGTGGAGTTGGCTGCGGAATTGATGAAAATAGCGCCGAAAGGCTTGTCCAAGGTTTTTTATTCGGATAACGGCTCGACCAGTGTCGAAGTCGCCTTAAAAATGGCGTATCAATATTGGCAGCATAAGGGGAGAAAACAGAAACAGAAATTCGTTTATCTGGAAAATTCCTACCACGGCGATACCCTGGGTTCGGTGAGCGTAGGCGGGGTGGATCTGTTTCACAGTATTTTCCGGCCCTTGTTGTTTGATGCTTATAAGGCCGATTCTCCGTATTGCTACCGTTGCCCGAAAGACAAACACTATCCCGGATGCAAATTCGAATGCCTGGAAAAATTAGAAAGGCTGCTTTGGATGCATAATAGGCAGATCGCAGGGTTGATCGTCGAGCCGATAGTCCAGGCTGCCGGCGGCATGATCGTTTGGCCGGCAGGCATATTGCGGCGCATGGAAGAACTATGCAGGAAATACAATATTTTGCTGATTTTAGATGAAGTGGCCACGGGTTTCGGCCGTACGGGAAAGATGTTTGCCTCGGAACATGAAAAAGTGAGGCCGGACCTAGTCTGTATATCCAAGGGCCTGACTGCCGGGTATCTAGCGATGGCAGCGACGCTCGCGCGCGAAGAAATTTATAACGCATTTTTAGGCGATTACAAAGAACAAAAAACATTTTTCCACGGCCATAGTTATACGGGTAACCCTCTGGCTTCGGCAGCGGCGATAGCAAACCTGGCAATATTCAAGAAAGAGAAAGTATTAACGAACTTACAGCCCAAGATAGAATATTTAAAGCAGAGTTTAAAACGTTTTAATACTTTGACACATGTGGGAGATATTCGGCAAAAAGGTTTTATGGCCGGTATAGAGCTGGTAAAGGATAAAACAAATAAAACACCTTATCCCTGGGAAGATAAAATCGGCATCAGGGTCTGCCAAGAAGCGAGAAAACATGCTTTGATCCTCAGGCCTTTGGGCAATGTTATTGTGCTTATGCCGCCTTTGGCGATCACTTTACCTGAACTAGAAAAATTAACCGAGGTAACCTACAATTGCATAAAAGAAATAACGCAATAGTACCGCGCGTGCTGGTTGGGATGAGCGGTGGGGTAGATTCTTCAGTAGCCGCGGCATTATTAAAGGAAGCAGGTTACGAAGTTATCGGTGTAACCATGTGTTTTAATGTTCCTGCATCTTTAGGCAAAAGGCCGAGCTGCTGTGGTATCCAGGGCATAGAAGATGCCCGGCGCGTGGCGCATAAATTAGGCATCAGGCATTATGTGCTTAATTTTGCTAGGGCC
>JAQUNK010000035.1 GCA_028717645.1 Candidatus Omnitrophota bacterium | reverse complement strand
TCCAGACGATCACCATAGCGATGCAGCGGGCAAGCCCGATCATAATTAAACCAACCATATATTCCGGATATCCTCTCAGGAATAATATGGCCAAGAAAAACATCAAAATCGGGCCGATAATCCAGTTTTGAACAAGCGATAATAATAATATTTTTACATCTTTGAAGACCCTGCCCATCTCTTCATATTTTACCTTTGCTAGTGGTGGGTACATCATCAAGATCAAACCAATAGCTATGGGAATGTTGGTCGTTCCTACCTGAAACTTATTCCAAAAACCCACCAGCGCAGGATAGAAATAACCGGATAAAACCCCGGCAACCATAGCAAGGAATATCCATAGCGTCAGGAATCGGTCGAGAAAAGATAGACTTTTAATTATATTTTGCTTCATAAGTAAAAATAAAAAACAAATTCATTTTCTACCTTCTTTATGTTTAACAGGGGTAAACTGTGATAATTCATAAATCCCGAGGGATTTTTCTATTTTCTCAACTCGGCCAACTGTCTTTTCAAAACCGGATTTACCGAAAAGTTTTTCCTCTTCAGCCTCGAACTCTTCACCTAATTTTTCGTATTCATTTGGCGTAACAATCGCGTGAAAGGCCGGAAACAACACTGTATCTTCCCTGGCTTTATGCGGACGGTACATACGGATGAAAGAACGCATGGATCTGATTAATTTATTTTTATCTTCGGGACTTTGGAACTTCTCCAAGGCCATAATATTATCGACTATTTCGTGGCTGGCTTCATGCTGCTTCAATAATACATCGATCAGATCAACTGATTTGTTCACCTGACGAAATCTGGTAAAAAGATAATTCTCTTCCAATTTCTCATGATAGTTCTGTATGAAATCGCGGATGATCTGCGTGGACTCGTTAAGCGCTTCAGACGGAAATGTTTCATTTTTTTCCAGGCGCCTGATAAACTCCTGATAAATGAGCAATATGCGGTCAAGCAGGCCATGTTCGCGCATGAGGTCTTCCGTAGCTGAAACAGGAATATTGTTTTCTGCCTTTTCAACCTTAGACGAAATAGGCTCTAAAACAGGCTGAGATTGTAAATCTACAACATTAATAACTAATATGCTAGCGATAAATATTGCTATTACCAATACTAAAAATTTAATTTTGCTCATCTCAACCCTTCTTTAAGAACTTAATTATCTCTCTGGAGAAAGCAGGCAGGTCATAAGGATTGCGCGAAGTGATCAGATTGCCATCTACTACAACTTCACGGTCTACATACTTTGCACCGGCGTTAATCACATCGTCTTTTATCGCAGAAAAACAGGTAGCTTGTTTCCCTTTTAATATCCCGCTAGATGCCAGCACCCATCCGGCATGACAGATAGCGGCAACTAGCTTACCTTTAGTATGCATATCTTTTACGAAATCCGTTATCTCTTTATACCTTCTTAGAATATCCGGTGCGTATCCTCCTGGGATAACTACAGCGTCAAAATTATTTACCCGCGCGTCTTTTATAGAAATCTCTTCGGCAGCAGGATATCCTTCCTTGCTTTTATATTCTTTTTTTGTACCAGTGCCCACCAGGACCGTCTCAATACCTTCCTCTCTTAGGCGCAGGTACGGATACCAGACTTCCAAGACCTGATAGTTATCCTCAATCAGCACCGCTACCTTCTTCATTCTTAATCCCTCCCACGAATCAAATTCCGCCGTACCTTTAAAAAACAGATACACTTTCTTATCTTGATAATTATTCTCAACTTTTGGTTTTTAGTACCAATAGTTTTCGAGCCTTAGGATACCACTTAAGTATTTATTTGGCAAGAAAATTGTCGGTAGATCAGTTAAACAATGGTTTTTATTTCGGAGACTATTTGTTCGGGGGTAAACGGTTTTTCGATACACTTAGTAATATCACACATCTTAAAAAGCAAGGAATATTCCTGCTTATATTGATCCATTATTGCGACTACAGGAATAGGATCGGTGACTTGTTCGCTCTTTAAATCGTGGGCGACCTGAAAACCGCTTTTTCCGGTAAGGCTGATCTCAAGCAAAATCAGGTCGGGTTTTTCTGTAGCCGCTTTTTTCAAGACGATCTCTGGGTTATTTACCGTTACCGGATCATAACCATGCTGTGAAAGACAGGATTTAAGGTCTTCCAACAGGGTCTTATCAGCGCTAACAATGAGTATCTTTTTATTCGTAACGGGATTCGGCATTCCCCTGCTCCGCGGCATTTTAATTAAAGCTGGCTACAAAGGCAAAAGAAACGATTGTATTATTATGCCTAAATTTATAAAAATGCCAATAGGCAAAGCACACTTTTTATTGACTTTTTTCTACCGGTATTTTAGCGGGAAACCTTGACTTTTTTGCGGAATTCTGTGGGAGAATAACGGGTAAGTTTTTTAAACTGCCGAGTAAAAGTCTCAGCATTACCATATCCTAATTTATCGGAGATCTGGTTTATATTATAGCCGGTGTTACGCAAGAGCTTCTTCGCTGCGTCAATTTTTATCTTTATCTTAAATTGGCTAAAAGAAACTCCGGCAACATTCTTAAAAGAGCGGCTCAGATATTTGGGGCTAAGGCATACAACACCTGCTGCATCGGAAAGGGAAATTTTTTTAAAACAGTTCCGCATAGTAAAACGCTTTATCTTTTCAATTTTTCCATTGATATCGCAAGCCTCAACATCAACCTCATGACGCTTCTTTTCTAGCAGATTCTCGATACTATCTTTTATTTTTTTTATGTCCGGAGGTTTTTCGATATAATCGTCAGCATGCCCTCTTAATGCGTCGATGACCGAATCCTTTGAGGAATATCCGGTTAGCATGATTACCCCCATGCCCTGGTCATTCTTTTTTATCCATTTCAAAACATCAATGCCGCTTAAACCAGACATAAACATATCTAGAATCACGACCGCTACTTCATTTGCCCTTGCAAGAATATTCAGCGCCTGCTTACCGTTACCAGCCTCCAGTATGTCGTAATCTTTCAATGCCTCACGTAGTTCTTCTCTAAAGTCGGAATCGTCGTCTACAAGAAGTATCTTCTCGGCCATATTAAAAGGCCTCCTTTTACTACTTTAGCGCTACGTTTTCTTCAGGTCTTTGGTCAATATGATCGCTTCGGCAATTTCGCGCATGGATTTACGGGAATCCATACTGTATTTCTGGATCTGACGGTATGCCTCGTCTTCAGAAATGTTATTATCGCGCATAATAACACCCTTTGCACGCTCAACCAATTTACGAGTCTCCAGTTCTTCTTGGATAACCTTGGTCTTGACGATCAGCTCGGTATTCTCAATGACCATTGCTGCTTGTGTGGCGATGGCGGTAAGCGTATTGATCTCGTTGCGGCTGAATTTATGCGGTTTAGAGGTATAAAGGTTGATCACGCCAATGACCCTGTTTTTTACGAGCATCGGCACGCACAATAACGATGCCAGGCCCTCGTTTTTGGCAATATCCTTGTATTTGTATTCTTTTTCTTTTCTGACGTCGTAGATCTGTATTGGTTCTTTGTCCAGGGCTACTTTTCCGGCGATGCCTTCTCCTAATTTAAGCGGTGGCTTCTTGTTGTAGGCCTCGGAAATTGACTGCGTTGCACGGATAACCAGTTCTTTTTTCTTTTCATCAAGCAACAACAAAGAACAAACCTTGGAACCTAGTGACTGTGCGGTCACGGAAACAATAAGTTTGAGGATATCCTCCAGGTACAGCTCCGAGGTAATAGCCTTGCTTATTTTGGACAGAGCCTCTATATGCTGATATTCACTGGCTTTCGGCATTTTTAGAGTATGGGCAGATATTTATCTACTTCGTATTGCGTTACCTGCGCCTTATATTCATCCCACTCCATTTTCTTATTCCGGATAAAATACTCAAATATCTTTTCTCCGAGCGCGTTCTTGACTATATTGCTTTTTTCCGCCAGTTTTGTCGCTTCCAATAGATCATCGGGTAACGATTCTATACCCGCCTTCCTTTTTTCCTCTTCGCTCATGTGATAAATATTGTCATTTGCCGGAGGAACCAACTTATAATTTTTCTCAATACCCTCTAACCCTGCGGCGAGCATCACGGAAAACGCCAGGTACGGATTACACGCCGGATCAGGCGAACGATATTCGATGCGCGTGGCCTTTTCTTTTCCCGGTTTATACCTGGGGACACGAATAAGCGCGGAACGATTCATCTGTGCCCAACAGATATAAACCGGCGCTTCATAACCAGGCACCAGCCGTTTATAGGAATTCACCCACTGGCTGGTAATAGCAGTGATCTCCGGAGCGTGTTTTAAGAGGCCGGCAATATAACATTTGGCGATCTTAGAAAGATGCAGATTATCACCTGGATCGAAAAAAGCGTTTTTCTCTCCCTTAAACAATGACTGATGCACATGCATGCCTGAACCATTGATGCCAAAGATCGGCTTGGGCATAAAGGTGGCGTATACCCCTTGTTGACGCGCGACTTCCTTTACTACCAGTCGATAGGTCATCACATTATCGGCCATGCTCATGGCATCTGAATAACGCAGGTCTATTTCATGCTGGCTGGAGGCAACTTCATGGTGGCTGTATTCAACGTGGATCCCTAATTTTTCCAGGGCAAAGATGGTCTGCCGCCTTAGGTCCTGCGCCACGTCAAGAGGCGTGAGATCAAAATAGCCGCCGTTATCCAGGACCTCGGGGGTCTTGGAATTGCTAAAATAAAAGTACTCCAGTTCCGGGCCGACGTTATAGATATAGCCCATTTTTTTTGCCCGCTCTAAGTTCCTTTTCAATACAAAACGCGGGTCGCCCTCAAAGGGTTTTCCGTCGGAAGTATAGACGTCGCAAAACATCCTGGCCACTGCGCCTTCCTTCGGGCTCCAGGGCAATATGGCAAAAGTCGATGGGTCAGGCCGGGCGATCATATCTGATTCTTCGATGCGCGCGAAACCTTCGATAGACGAACCATCGAAGCCCATGCCTTCATCAAGTGCTCCTTCCAATTCATCCACTGTAATAGCGAAACCTTTTAAGAAACCCAGAACATCGGTGAACAAAAGACGTATAAACTTCACCTTCTCTTCTTTCACCAGTTTCAGTACATCCTGCTTTGTTTTTGCCTTCATCAAATCCTCCTTGATTTTAAGAAAGCCCCTATTCGTTTAATCGCTTCTTTGAGATTATCGTAACTGGACGCATAAGACATACGTACATAATCATCGTAACCTGTTCCGAATGCCGTCCCGGGGACCACCGCGACTTTTTGCTCCTTTAACAGCCTCTGCGCAAAATCCATCGAGCTTAGGCCCGTATTTTTTACATAAGGAAAAACATAAAAAGCGCCTTCCGGCTTATGACAGGAAAGCCCCAAACTATTTAAACTATCCACCATGAACTCGCGCCTTCTCCTGTATTCCTTTTTCATTTCCTCGACGGACTTTCTGCCGCCTTCCAGTGCTTCACAAGCAGCCATCTGCGAAACTATCGGCACACACATAATAGTGTATTGGTGTATTTTGGTCATTGCCGCGATTATTTCCTTCGGCCCGCAGGCAAAACCGATGCGCCAGCCGGTCATAGCATAGCTCTTGGAAAATCCATCCAGATAAAGCGTGCTTTCCTTAACGCCGCTAAGCGCTGAAAAATGGGTATGTTCAAAATCATAGGTCAGCTCATTATAGACTTCATCGGTGATACATAAGATGCGGTGCTTAAGGATTATTTTTTTGAATGTTTCCAGTTCTTTACGACTGTAAGAAACACCCGTAGGATTTGCCGGATAATTTAAAAGCAGGGCCTTTGTATTTTTATCAATTGCCTTTTCCAGCGCTTGAGGCGTCAATTTAAATTTGGTTTTTCTCGTGTCAATATACACCGGTATGCCGCCGGCCAGCCCTGTCACCGGGCCGTAAGAAACATAGCTAGGCTCAGGGATCAAGATCTTATCTCCCGGGTTGATCACCGCACGTAGCGCCAGGTCCACTCCTTCGCTTACCCCTACAGTGATCAGGATCTCTTCGTCAGGGTTATAATCTAAGTTATATTTTTTCTTAAGATAGCGGTGCAAAAGCAGCCTTAATCTATAAAGCCCTTTGTTGGAAGTATAGGAAGTATAACCCTGTTCGAGCGCAAAAATCCCTTCCTCGCGCACGTTCCAGGGCGTGACAAAATCCGGCTCGCCTACACCGAGCGAAATTACATCCTTCATTCCGAGCACCAGATCAAAAAACGCCCGGATACCCGAAGGCGGCATCTTTTCGACTTTTTGGGAAATCTTTATGGGCATACTAATACGAAATCGCTATCCTTTTATCTTCTTGTTTGCATTTTAAGACTACACCGTCTTCTTTATATTTTCTCAAAAGAAAATGGGTCACCGTCCCGCGCACTGCCTCAAGTGGTGAAAGTTTTTCCGCAACGAATCTGGCAACCGTATTCAGGTCTTTTCCCTCGACGATAACCAATAAATCATATGTGCCTGAAATAAGATAGCAACTGCTTACCTCGCTAAATGAATATATCCTTTCCGCCACTTTATCGAAACCTACGTCTTTTTGCGGGACCACATTTACTTCGATAAGTGCACGCACCGTGATGTTATCATCCTTAACCAACTCTTTATTGATCAAGGTCTTATATTTCAGGATGACACCTTCTTTTTCGTAATGTTTTATCGCCTGTTTTACTTTGTCCGGCTTGATCTTCAGCATCTTGGCGATCTCTTCCGGTTTTATCCGCGCGTCCTTCTCTAGAATCTCCAGGATTTCATCCATATTTTTACCTCCGAGTTAAATACTGATGTTGATTTTATCACCCAAAAATTATCCCCGCAAGCCTTATTTTGCGGCTGAAAGTTCCTGCCTGACGATATCGCTGACCATTTTACCATCTGCCTTCCCGCCAAGTTTAGCCGTAGCCTCTTTCATCACCTTACCCATATCTTTCATCCCCTGCGCCCCCAAAGAAGTTATTACTTCTTTGACCATCTCTCTAACCGCTTCAGGCGAAAGTTGTTCGGGAAGATACGACTTCAATACCTCCAGCTCCTTTTTCTCTTTTTCGACCAGGTCCTGCCGGTTGCCTTTTTCAAATTGTTCGATGGAATCCTGATGCTGCTTGATCTGTTTCTTGATTACGACGACCACTTCGCTGTCATCGAGCACTTTCTTACGCTTATCTATTGCCGCATTCATCATTTCAGAACGCAGGAAACTTAAGACCGAAGACTTTACCGCATCCTTGTTTTTCATCGCTTCTTTGTAATCGTTTAAGATTTTTTCTTCCAGCATGTTCCTCTCCTTTTTATTTAACGAAGATCAAAGTAATTACCGCAATGGCAATGCAATAGTACCCGAAAAGATAGAACTTCCCTGCCCTCATGATGCGCCGTAAAATGAATAACGCGATTAATCCCGCCAGAAAACTGGCCAGGAAACCCGCCGTGAGATCACCCTTATCCGGGGCCATCGCCTCTAAACCTTTTAGTTCCACCAAAGCAGCGCCGATCATTACCGGTATGGCCGCCAAAAACGAAAACCTGAAGGCGCTTGCGTAATCCAATTTCCTGGATAAAAGCGTAGAAATGGTGATACCCGAACGGGAAACGCCCGGGATAATGGCAATTGCCTGGGTAATGCCCAAAATAACGGCATCGCTGAATTTTATTTTCTCCATCGTCCTTTGCGGAAACCTCAGCCTGCCGGCATAAAGAAGGATCACGCCGGTGGCAAAAAAAGAAATGGCCACAGCTTTCGGAGAACTGAACAATTTTTCAAAAAATCCTTTTCCGGCTATGCCGATGCTACCGGTAATCAGGACCACGGTAATGATCAAAAGCATCAACCGCAGGTCACGTAATACTTTTAGGATATCTTTAAAAAAGAATACGACCAGGGCCAAAACAGTAGCAAGGTGTAAAAATACGGTAATCGCCACTTCCTGCCCCTGGAGACCAAAGAGCCTTTCTAAAATCACCAGGTGGCCGGAACTGCTCACGGGGAGAAATTCCGTCACACCCTGGACAATACCTAAAAATAAATATTTGATCACTCAGGATTCCTTTGTAAAAAATCTTTTAAGTCAGCAGGTAAATCTGCCTCCAGCGTAATCAGGTTTCCGTTTGTAGGGTGCCTGAACTCCAGCGACTTGGCGTGCAAACAAAGCCGTTTGAACCTCAAAGCAAAGTCTTTACGAAAAGCAAAACGGTCCTCTCCGACTATTGGATGCCCCAGAGACTTAAAATGTATCCTCAATTGGTTTTTACGCCCGGAGAGTGGTATAGCCTCGACTATGCTGAAATTTTTTCTTCTTTCCATGACCCGGTAGCGTGTAAGGGCGCTAGACCCATCTATCTTTTTATTGATCTCGCCGCTCTCGCCCTTAACTACACCCTGCAGAAAGGCGATATATTTTTTCTTCACCTGGCGGAGTTTAAATTCATCCATCATCTTCTTCTGCGCGGATTTTCCCTTGGCAAAAATAATCAGGCCGGACGTATCCCTGTCCAGGCGATGGCACAAATGCAGACGATAAGCACTGCCACTGTTCTTTAAGCGGTCATTTAAAATCTGCGCTAAGGTATGCGTTTCTTTTTTCGGGGTAGGTATAGTCAGCAGGCCCGCGGGCTTATTCACGACCAAGAGCCATTCATCCTCATAGACTACGGGGATGTCTCTCATACTATCCCAAGCATCGCCTGTATCGGCTTTAAAGCCTTCTGGCGAATATCATCAGGGACCCTTACCTCTTCTTTTAGTTCTTCAAGCGACCAGAGTATTTTCTCCTGGTTTGTACGCTTCATGTTCGGGCACACCGAAGCCTCGCTGGCAGGATAGAATTCTTTGTCCGGATTTTCTTTCTTCAGACGGTAGATGATCCCCGATTCCGTAGCAATAATGAATTCTTTTGCCTTGGATTCTTTGACAAATTTGCACATCATACTGGTCGAGGAAACTTCATCCGCCAGGGCAATGACTTCCGGCGTGCATTCCGGATGCACCACCACTTTTGCCTGGGGATGGAACATTTTTTTACTGATGATATCTTTGGCGGTGATCTTGACGTGCGTAGGGCAATAACCATTCCAGATAATAAGTTTTTTTCCTGTGCGCTTGGAAACATAATCCCCCAGGTATTTATCCGGAATAAAAATGATTTCCTTATATTTATCTTTCAGGCTATTTACCACCTTGACCGCATTGGTTGAGGTACAGCAGATATCGGATTCCGCCTTTACCTCGGCAGAAGTATTCACATAAGCCACTACCGCTGCGCCCGGGTGCTTTTCTTTCAAGGACCTTAGATCATCGGCCGTGATCATATTGGCCATGGGGCAACCCGCATTTACATCCGGCACAATGACTAATTTGTCCGGGCACAAGATCGACGCTGTTTCAGCCATAAAATGCACTCCGCAGAAAACGACCACCTTAGCCTCGGTCTTGGCAGCAGTGCGGCTCAATTCCAAAGAATCCCCCAGGTAATCCGCGATATCCTGCACCTCGGGAAGTTGATAATTATGCACCAGGATCACTGCCTGGCGTTCTTTTTTTAACTTCTTGATTTTTTCTTCCAAACCCGTGATCAGAATCTTCTTCATTTTAATGAGCAGGCCGTTTGCATTGCTGAAAGCAATGTAAACGGTAGCCCCTCCTTTCCTTTTTTAGCGTCTGCGAATTAATCCCGCACCTTTTCTATTATTCCTCCGCCAATCACGCTGTCCTTATCGTAAAAAACCGCGGATTGGCCGGGAGTTATTGCCGGCTGCGCCGTTTTAAATATGACCTTAAACTTATTCCTGCCTAAGTTAGATACCCTTGCAGACGCTTCTTTGTGATTGTATCTTATCTTTACCTTTAATACAACCGTTTTATTAAGTGGCTCACCAAGAAAGTGCGCGGCCCTGACGATACACCCTGCCTTAAAGACATCTTTCTTTTCACCTACTACTAGCCTGTTCTTTGAGCCATCGATTTTTATGACATAAAGCGGATAGCCCCGGGCAATGCCCAGGCCCTGCCTCTGGCCGATAGTATAATAACAGATACCTTTATGCGTACCCAGAATATTGCCTTCTTTATCTACGATCTCACCAGCCTTGATCTTCCCGCTTAAGCGCCGAGCGAGAAATTCATGGTAATCGTCCTTCGGGATAAAACAGATCTCCTGGCTCCCGGGCTTATCCGCAACGGGTAAATTAAATTTACGCGCCAATTTCCTTACCTCGTCTTTAGAAAAACTACCCAAAGGCATAAGGACATGTTTAAGCTGCTGCTGGCTAAGGCGGTACAAAAAATAAGACTGGTCTTTTTTTCTATCCCGGCCTTTCTTTAAAAAATATTTTCCTTCCTTCTCTATAACCCTGGCGTAATGGCCGGTGGCCAAATGGCTACATCCTAAGGAAAGTGCCTTTGCTAGGAGGATATCGAATTTCAGGAACTGATTGCACCTGACGCAGGGATTTGGCGTATGGCCCCTTAAATATTCCTGGCAAAAATCCCGGATCACTTTTTCTTCCAGGGCCCTAGCAAAATTAAGCACATAATGCCTGATGCCTAATTTATGCGCCACGCGCCGGGCATCTTCTATGCCCTGGATACCACAGCAGCTCGGCCTTTTGCCTAAAGATGCAGGAACATTAAAACAC
>JAQUNK010000034.1 GCA_028717645.1 Candidatus Omnitrophota bacterium | reverse complement strand
CTGACCAAGGAAGAGATCTACCTGGAACTAAGAAGCAGCGACAACGGTATTTCCGATGTTTCGGCGGCAAAAAGGCTAGAGGTATACGGCCCGAATAAACTGAAAGCGATCAGAAAGACTCCACTGGTCGTCCGTTTTATTTCCAATTTTACCAATTTGCTGGCGGGCTTGATGTGGATGGGTAGTGCCCTTTCTTTCTGGGCCAAGATGCCCGAGGCAGGTTGGGCATGCATAGTGGTAATTTTCGTCAACGCCATCTTCAGCTTTTGGCAGGAATTCAAGGCCGAGCGGGCGATCAGCGCACTTAAAAAACTCATTCCTTCCTACGCGCGTGTGGTCAGAGATGGAAAGGAAAAGAAGGTTCCTACCAGTGATATTGTTTCCGGAGACATTATTATCATCGAGGAAGGGGATAATGTCCCTGCCGATGCCAGGTTGATTGAGGCCCAGGAGCTACGCGTAGATAACAGCGCATTTTCCGGCGAGTCCAAGCTTTCGCACAAAATGGCTGAGGGCTTCCAGGACGGCAAGGATTTCCTGTGGCTGGAAATGCCCAACCTGATCTTTGCCGGTACAAATGTGGCCAGCGGCATGGGAAAAGCGGTGGTTATTGCCACTGGTATGAGCACGGAAATTGGTAAGATCGCCTATCTTACCCAGACCGTCAAGATGGACCTGAGTCCGCTACAAAGAGAGGTTGGCCGTTTAAGTAAATTAATCGCCCTGATTTCCGTGGCCACGGGTTTGGTCTTCTTTTTCGTAGGTTCGGTCTTTACCAAAATGACGCTTTTGGCTTCGGCGATGTTTGCCATCGGCATTATTCTGGCTAACGTCCCGCAAGGCCTGATGCCTACACTTACCCTTTCGCTTTCCATGGCTGTTTTAAGGATGGCCAAGAAAAACGCCTTGATCAAAAAACTTTCTTCGGTAGAGACCCTGGGCTGTACTAACGTTATCTGTACCGATAAGACCGGCACGCTTACCACCAACCAGATGAGCGTGAAGAAGATCTGGATCAACGATAAAGTGATCGAAGTGACGGGCAATGGTTATGAACCGGCGGGTACTTTTAATCTGGAAGATGAGCTACTTTCTCTGGATTCGCTGAAAAAGGAGAAGGTGGACCTGCTTTTACGTAGTGGCGTTTTATGCAATACGGCAAAACTTGTTCCTCCCTCATCCACGCAAAAATATTGGAGCATTATCGGTGACCCTACGGAAGGGGCGCTTCTTACCTTGGCACAAAAGGCGGGTTTTGATTGCGAACGCGAACGCCAGATGCATCCGGGCGTGAAACGATTTCCCTTCGAATCGGTGCGTAAAAGGATGAGCTCGATAAATAAGCTGCCCGACGGAAACCTGCATGTTTTCGTAAAAGGCGCGCCCAAAGAGATCTTGGAACTTTGCACAAAGATACTGCTCGGCGATAATGTTGTTGAACTGACCTCAGAAAAAAAATCAGAAATTTCCCTAAAGATAGATGAATTTGCCAGGGATGGATTAAGGATCCTTGGGTTCGCCTATCGCGGCTTCCAGGAAAAAGACCTGGATTCATCCAGCACGCAAGCGGTAGAAAGAGACTTAGTCTTTATCGGTATTACAGCCATGTATGATCCTCCCCGGCCCGAGGTAAAAAACGCGATCGCCGTTTGTAAGAAAGCGGGTATCCGCGTAGTGATGATCACCGGCGACTATCAGATCACCGCTTTATCCGTAGCTCGGCAGATAGGCATTGTTTCAACGGCTGACCCTGAAGTGGTCACCGGCGCGGATTTCCCTCACCTGACCACTGAACAATTAAAAAATAAACTTTTAAATAAAGAAGTAGTTTTTGCCAGGGTGAACCCGGAGCATAAGCTCACCGTAGTGAACGCCTTTAAGGAATTGGGCAATATTGTCGCGGTTACCGGCGACGGCGTCAACGACGCGCCGGCGCTCAAGCGCGCGGATATCGGCGTGGCCATGGGCCTGCGCGGTACAGACGTGGCTAAAGAATCCGCGGAAATGGTCCTGATCGACGATAATTTCACCAGCATTGTTTCTGCTATCGAAGAGGGCCGCGCGGTATTCGAAAATATCAAGAAATTCATTACCTATATATTCGCGCATTTGGTGCCTGAGGCCATACCTTATATTTTTTACGTGCTGCTAAAGATCCCTCTGCCGATCACCGTAATGCAGATCTTGGCCATTGATCTGGGTACAGAAACCCTGCCGGCGCTGGCACTGGGAGTAGAAAGGCCCGAACCCGGCATTATGGATCTACCTCCGAGGCCAAGGAAGAAAGGGGTCATCGACAAAATAGTGCTTTTACGTGGTTATGTTATTTTAGGCCTGCTTAATTCAGCAGCGGTGATCAGCGCTTACTATCTCATCCTTTTTCAGGGCGGGTGGAGGCCGGGGATGAGCCTGGAGGTTAATGATACGACATTTACCAATCCCCTGCATCTAAAAGCGATGACCATTGTTTTTACCGGTATTGTGGTCATGCAGATCGCCAATATTTTTGCCTGCCGCAGCGAAAAATATTCTGCGTTTAAAATAGGGTTCTTTAAGAACAAGCTCATCCTTTGGGGCATCCTTTTTGAACTCGCCTTTGCCTGTGTTCTGATTTATGTGCCGTTCTTCCAGAAAATATTTCAAACAACCGGCCTGGGCTGGCAGGATTGGGGGATATTATTCGTTTTTATGATCTTTATTTTTATTGCGGAAGAAGCAAGGAAAAAGCTCTTCGTCAGGGGCCGGCCATAAGTGTTGACAAGCAGTATTTTTTTGTGGTAATATGACAATAGACCAGAGAAGGTTCTCTGGTCTTTTACTTAATGACAATATGACAGAACTTCATTTAAGCAACGAATTAATGGCCCTGATCAGCAGATACGGTGATATCGGCTTGCTCTTGGGCATGTTTTTAGAATCGAGTATTGTCCCTATACCATCGGAAGTGATCATCGCCGGCGCCGGGGCCATTGGTATACCGCTTATTTCCATCCTTATTTTCGGCTCCCTGGGTTCTACTTTGGGGGCAATAGTCGGTTATGCCATAGGTAAATACGCGGCCATGCCGCTGATTCTGAAATTCGGGAAATACGCATTCCTAAAGCCCCACCACTTTTCTAAGGCCGAGGCGTTTGCCAAAAAATACGGCGTGCCCAGCGTTTTTATCGGCCGGCTGATACCGATCATACCCTTCAAGGTATTTTCCATCACTGCCGGCGTCACCAAGATCCCCTTTATCCCGTTTGTATTTTGTACACTTCTGGGCGTATTGCCGAGGATCCTTATCCTGGCTGTATTCGGCTCAACTATAGTCAGGTATACTAAGCCCGTGGTGCTGGGGATCATCGGTATTGCGCTTATTTTTCTTGCCGTCAAGCTCACCAATAAAATTTTTAACGGCGCGCGCAGCAAAGTAGACGTAACTTAATTTATAAGGACGGTGAAACCATGTTGACACACAGGCTTTTAGCGCTGGCTTTAGTAGGGACAGAGTGGATCATTTGGGCGTTGCTTTTCTTATCGGTTGTTTCCCTGGCGATCATCATAGAAAAATTTATGTGCCTGCGTAGGAAACGCGGCAACCAAGAAGAGCTTAAGGATTTAAGGCTGAAGATCGAATGGCTCTTACGCAAAAAAGATTATAAGGCCATAGAAGGGGTGTTGTACAATAATCGTTCATCTTCCGCAGAGGTCACCTTAAAGACGATCAAGAATGCCGAGGAAAGCGGTGTGAGTTTTGAGGATAGCCTGGCCATCGCCCTTTCCGAAGAAAAACTTGCCCTGGAAAGCCGCATCGCGATACTGGGCACCTTAGGCAGCAACGCGCCTTTTATCGGGCTTTTCGGCACGGTCTTAGGGATAATCCATGCCTTTCATAGCCTGGCGATGAATGCCAAGGGCGGTCCCTCGACGGTAATGGTGGGTATTTCCGAGGCCCTGGTGGCTACTGCACTTGGTTTGTTCGTCGCCATTCCCGCAGTCGCCGCTTACAATTATTCCGTACGCTACATCAAGAAGATCATGGTGACCGCAGAAAACTTTGCCCGTCTTGTGGGGTTCGCCTATATTAAAGTAGCGGCAAAGAAGGATTAGAAATATGGCCGGCCGAGCCTTCCAGAAAGATAGCGGTGATGAGATTTTATCTGAGATCAACGTCATACCGCTGGTTGATATTAGCCTGGTGCTTTTGATCATTTTTATGGTTACGGCTAACTATATTATGACCTCATCTTTTGTGGTAGATATACCGCGCGCACAGCATGCCAAAGAGATACAGCCGCAGGATGCAGCACTGATTAGCATCTCCAGCGAAGGGCCGGTGTACCTGGAAGATAAGCTGATAACGACGGCAGAACTAAAAAAACAAATGAAGTCCAAATTCAGGGATAATCCGGATATCGCGGTTATCCTTTCGGTAGATAGAAGTGCAAATTTTAAGAACGTGGTCGCTATTTTGGATCTGTTAAGCGAATTAGGGATCAGCAGGCTCAATATCGCCGCCACCAACGATTAACACCAAGAGAGGGGGTAGTAAAAGATGTTCGGCTCTATTCACGCAACTATGTTTGAAACAATTTCTATCTGGGGGGTATTTTTTATTGCGCTCTTAGGGTTAGGCTATGCCTTTTTGCTGAAAACACAGATTATGAAACATGATAAAGGCACGCCGCGCATGCAGGAAGTCTGGGGCGCCATACGCCAGGGCGCGGACGCGTATCTGGGTCGGCAGTTAAAAAGTATCCTACCGTTGATATTGGCGCTTACTGCGGTTTTATTTTTTTCGGTTTATGTTATCCCTCCGAGCGAAGAGGCTTTGAGCCGTTTTAGCCAGTTCGCTCCGGATAAAGTTAGACTTTTAGTGGGCCTGGGCCGCGCCGCGGCATTCGTGATGGGTGCTTTCTTCTCGCTTATCGTCGGGCAGTTCGGTATGCGTATGGCAGTTGAAGGGAATGTGCGCGTGGCTTCTGCTTCTCGCAGAAGCTTTGGCGAGGCCTTAAAAATTGCCTATCGCACTGGTACCATCACTGGTATGCTTACCGATGGGCTGGGTCTATTGGGCGGTACGACGATCTTCATTATTTTCGGCATTGCTTCTCCTGATGTGCTTCTAGGGTTTGGTTTCGGCGGTACCCTGCTGGCACTATTTATGCGCGTGGGCGGCGGTATTTTCACCAAGGCAGCTGATGTGGGTGCCGACCTGGTGGGAAAAGTTGAAAAAAATATTCCGGAAGATGATCCGAGGAACGCTGCGGTGATCGCTGACCTGGTTGGAGACAATGTCGGGGACTGCGCAGGTATGGCCGCGGATATTTTTGAATCGTACGAGGTGACCATTGTTTCAGGGTTGATTTTAGGTTTGGCTCTGGTGGGCCTGACAGGTGAAATTAAATGGATACTCTTCCCGCTTCTGGTGCGCGGTATTGGCGTTCTTTCATCGATCATTGGTACATACCTGGTCAGGGGCGGTAAAGAAGGTAAAAATAACGATGCCTTCGCCAGTATCAACCGCGGGTTCTTTGCTTCCGCTGGTATCTCTATGGTGGCATTTTTGTTCCTGGCACATTTTTATATGCATGAATGGCGGGCGTTCTTTTCCGTCGGTGTAGGTATATTGCTGGCCATCGTGATCGATGAAATAACCAAATATTTTACGCATACGCAGCATCCTCCGGTAAAAGAAATAGCCCATAGTTCAAGGACCGGTTCAGCCACCCTGATCCTAAGGGGCCTGGCGATCGGTTTTGAATCTTCGGCCTGGCAGTTCATCGTCATTGCCATTACCATATTGGCGGCCATCGTCATTTATTGGGGGCAGCCAGTCGTTTATGTCCTTTATGGCGTAGCAATGACTGGTATCGGTATGCTTACTTTGACCGGGAATAATGTGGCTATGGATTCCTTTGGCCCAATCGCCGACAACGCCAATGGCATCGGTGAAATGGCCCAGCTTGAACCCAAGGCGCGCCAGATCATGGCAGACCTCGACGCTGTAGGTAATACCACCAAGGCGATCACCAAGGGCGTGGCTATCGGCTCGGCGGTCATCGCCGCGGTTTCACTTTTCGGTTCGTTCCTTACCGACGTGACCAAGGTGCAGGCGCAAATGAATATTCCGGAAAACCTGCGGCTTTTGGCCACAGGTATACGCGTTTCGCAGCCCATTGTTTTTATCGGTTTGTTGATCGGCGCTGCACTTCCTTGTTTGTTCTCATCGCTGACGATTAATTCCGTGGCGCGGGCAGCCGGCCTGATCGTAGATGAGGTCCGCCGGCAGTTCCATATACCCGGGCTGATGGAAGGCAGAGTAAAGCCCGATTATAAAAAAGCAGTAGATATTTGCACCGTAGCTGCGCAGAAAGAACTGATCGGTTTAGCGCTCATCGCGATCTTGAGCCCTATCTTGATCGGCATGGTCCTGGAGGTTGAAGCGCTCGGCGGATTCCTGGCCGGTGTGATCATTTCCGGACAGCTCCTGGCGGTCTTTATGGCTACGGCCGGTGGCGCTTGGGATAACGCCAAGAAAACTATCGAAGACGGCCTGCTTGGTGGTAAGGGTTCAGATGCGCACAGGGCTTCAGTAGTCGGTGATACGGTGGGTGATCCGCTAAAAGATACTGCGGGCCCGGCGTTAAATCCGATGATCAAAGTGATCAATCTGGTTTCTCTTTTGGCAGCGCCCATCCTGATACATCTACATCGGGCTAATGTAGGCGTGATCTTTGGTATGGTGGCCTGCATCCTTTTGATCTTCGGCGCGATACTTTATTCCAAGCACGGCGCTTTAACCTTTAGAAGGCCCGGAGAGAGAGTAGGTTTCTAGGCAGTATATTATAGGTATTTTGTCTTGACCGGCTTAGTCCTGCGTGTATAATAATTTTCATATGGACGTAAAGAATAAACGCAGCGTTATATTCTTAGGCCATGCTCAATCAGGAAAGACCTCTTTGGCGGAGGCCCTGCTTTTTTCCTGCTACGCCACTACACGCAAGGGCGCTACTGCCGACGGAAGCACGGTAAGCGATTATAGCAGCGACGAAATAGAGCGCAAGATTTCCATCAATGCCAGCCTTCTGCATTGCGATTACAAGAGTACGCGCATCCAGATAATTGATGCGCCCGGTTACCTGGATTTTTTCGGCGAGGTGATCGCCAGTATCCGGGGCGTAGATGCCGCTATACTGGTGGTGGATGCGACTTCGGGTGTTGAAGTGGGCACAGAGAAGGCCTGGGAACTCTTAGAAAGCCTCGAGTTACCGCGCATTATTTTCATCAATAAAATCGATAAAGAGAACGTTAATCTCGATAAAGTTGTTACTGACATCAAAGAATTACTTTCCGGCGGGGCGCATGTCTTAGACGGGCTGGAATCTCCCGAACTCGTCGAGGCAGTTGCCGAAAGCGACGACAAGTTGCTGGAAAAATACCTGGAGAGTGGAAGTTTAAGCAACGACGAAGTCAGGCAGGGCCTGCGCCAGGCGATCGTCAAGGCAAAGGTTTTTCCTATTGTCAGTGGCTCGGCGCTGAGCGATAAGGGGCTCACCAAGCTTCTGGATGCGGTAGTCGATTATTTGCCTTCACCGATAGAAAGGCAAAAAGTAGAAGTGCAGGACGCGATGCATCCGGAAAATAAAAAGGAACTTACACTTGGGCCGGACGCGCCGCTTGCTGCGTTTGTCTTTAAATCCATTTCCGACCCGTATGTCGGGCAGCTTACGGTACTGCGTGTTTTTTCCGGAAAGCTCGCCGCAAACACCGGCTTTTATAACGCGAATAAAAAATCCAAAGAGCGGATCGGACAGATCTTTATGCTGCAAGGCAAGGAGCAGCGCACGATGGATGAGGCCTCAAGCGGTGACATCGTGGCCATTGCCAAATTGAAAGAGGCTCAAACCAATGATTCGCTCTGTGATGAAAAAAATCCAGTGCTCTTTGAACCGATAGTATTTCCCGAACCGGCGATCTCCGCATCGGTAAAGCCGAAGACGCGCGCGGACGAAGAAAAGATCTCCATTGCCCTGCACAAACTTACCGCAGAGGACCCGACATTTAAGGTGCTGCGCGACGCCGCGACCAAGGAAGAGATCATCTCAGGCCTGGGCGACCAGCACCTGGATGTAATGGTGCACCGCCTGAAAAAACGCTTTAATGTCGACGTGGAACTGGGTGTGCCCAAGGTCGCTTATAAAGAAACTGTTACCCGCGCGGCCAAGGTGCAAGGTAAGCATAAAAAACAGTCCGGCGGACGCGGGCAATACGGCGATGTCTGGATAGAGATCCAGCCTCTGCCGCGTGACCAGGAATTCGAGTTCGTGGACAAGATTTTCGGCGGGGCCATACCGCGCAACTTCATCCCGTCGGTAGAAAAAGGTGTGCGCCAGGCCTGTACCGAGGGCGCTATCGCAGGTTACCCCGTATCGCACATCCGGGTCATTCTTTACGACGGGTCGTTCCATGAAGTAGATTCTTCGGATATGGCCTTTCAGATCGCCGGCCGCAAGGCCCTGAAAAAGGCGATCACTGAAGCAGGGCCGGTGTTGCTGGAGCCGATCATGGATGTGGAGATCATCGTTCCCGAGGAATTTATGGGCCATATCACCGGCGATTTAAGCGGCCGCAGGGGCCGGGTAATGGGTATGGATGTAAAAGGAAGGAGCCAGATCATCAGGGCCCAGGTGCCTCTGGCTGAAATGTTCAAATACGCAAATATATTGCGCTCGATTACCGGCGGACGCGGTTCTTATAGCATGAAGTTTTCTCATTACGAGGAAGTCCCGCAAAAGTTAGCCGCAGCAATCATCGCCCAGTCTGGATTCAAGAAGGAAGAGGAAGAAGAATAACCCCTAATTAAATATGAAGATCTGTATTATTGGCTTAGAAGGTATATCTGTCGGTAAACACAATGTCCGCGACGAGCGCCTGGACCAGGTGGATAAATTGGTCAAGGCCAAGAAAAAGACCTACATCCAGGTGGAATTGGTGGATGAAGGTTCGGCACTTGAATCTGATGCGATTATCGTTTCTTCAGACTCCAAGACAGACCTGATCTTAAAAGACCTGGATTTTGTGGAAACGCGCCTGAGTAAAAATCCTGCCGAGGCAGAAACAGCAGTGCTGGGCAAATTAAAAAATGCTTTAGAAAAAGAAGAATTCGTCGCCAATTGTAGCCTGAGCGAGGAGGAAAAAAAAGAGATCGCGGGTTATTCGCTGTTTACGGTGAGGCCGGTGATCGTGGCGGAGAAACAAGAAGTAGAAAACTTAGACGCGCTGCTTTCCAAGGCGCTGGCGCTCGCCGGATATATCAGTTTTTTCACTGCCGGTGAAAAAGATACCCGCGCCTGGCTGATCAAAAAAGGCGCGACCGCCTGGGAAGCGGCGGGGGCGATTCATTCGGATATCCAAAAAGGATTTATCCGCGCAGAGATCATCAGTTTCAATGATTATATCCAGGCTGGCGGGGAAACCCAGGCCAAGCAGGCGGGTAAACTCAGGCTTGAGCAGAAAGATTACGTGATGCAGGATACAGATTTAGCTATGTTCAGGTTCAACAAGTAGAAGAATGGGGGTATAAATGTTAAAGATCAAGCGGGCGTTAATCAGTGTTTCGGATAAAACCGGAGTATTGGAGTTAGCCAAAGAGCTGCGTAATTACGGCGTAGAGATCCTTTCTACCGGCGGAACGGCGAAGTTATTTAAGGAGAACGACATACCGGTGATCGAGGTTTCGGATTATACCGGATTTCCCGAGATGCTCAACGGTCGCGTCAAGACCCTGCATCCGAAAATACACGGCGGGTTGCTAGCGCTGCGCGATAACCCGGAACATATGGCTAAACTTAAGGAACATGGTATTGGCCTCATCGATATGGTGGTGGTGAACCTTTACCCCTTTGAAAAAACTATTGAAAAGCCGCACGTTACCCTGGAAGAGGCAATTGAAAATATCGATATCGGCGGGCCGTCGATGTTACGCTCTGCGGCAAAAAATTACCGTAGTGTCGCAGTGGTCTGCGACGCACGTTTTTACTCGGAGATCATCAATGAATTAAAAGTGAACCGCGGCGCGATTTCCGAATCCACGCTTTTTAAATTAGGCAAAGAAGTCTTTAACCGCACCTCGAATTACGACCAGGCCATTTATAATTACCTGGCCGCCGGAAAAGCTACGGCCGAAACAGCGGGTTTACCTAAAGACCTGAAATTTGAATTCACAAAAATTCAGGAGCTGCGTTACGGCGAGAATCCGCACCAGAAAGCGGCCTTTTACCGTGATAGGTCCGCCTCCAAGGGCCTGATCAACCTCAAACAATTACAGGGTAAAGAATTATCCTTTAATAATATCCTTGACCTCAATTCCGCCTGGAACTTGGCCTGGGAATTCGATAAACCCGCCTGTGTAATTGTTAAGCACAATAATCCCTGCGGCGTGGCGGCGGACTCGACGCTGGCCAAGGCATTTAAACTGGCCTGGGAATGCGATAAACTTTCCGCGTTCGGCGGCATTGTCGCGCTTAACCGGCCGCTCGACCTGGCCACGGCAAAGATCGTGCTGAAGGCGGGGTTCCTGGAATGTATCATTGCCCCTGGATATGAAAAGGGCGTCGAGGGTTTATTCAAAGAGAAAAAGAATTTGCGCCTGATCGAGCTTTCCGATACCACGCGGGTAGAGAGCCTGGATATCAAGACAGTGGCAGGAGGCGTTTTGGTGCAGGGCGCGGATAACAAAACCTTGGACGTAAATAATTTAAAAGTAGTAACCAAGAAAAAACCGACCAAGGCTGAAATGGAGAGCTTGATCTTTGGTTTTAAAGTTTGCAAGCATGTCAAATCAAATGCCATTATTTTGACTAAAGGTACACATACCGTGGGTATCGGCGCGGGCCAGATGAGCCGCGTTGATTCGGTAATGATCGCGCGCACCAAGGCGGGAAAAGCCGCGAAAAGTTGCGTTTTAGCATCCGACGCGTTCTTCCCCAAGCCCGATGCTATTGCCCAGGCGAAAAAGGCCGGGGCCAAGGCGATCATTCAACCCGGCGGATCAATTGCCGATGAAGAAATTATTAAGGCCTGCGATAAAGCGGGCATTGCCATGGTCTTCACGGGCCTGCGGCATTTTAGGCATTGACATTAAATTAAGTAATATTATAATACATTTGCTCTTTGAATACTTATTCCCCTGTAGCTCAGTTGGTAGAGCGACTGGCTGTTAACCAGTAAGTCCGTGGTTCGAGTCCACGCGGGGGAGCCACTATTAAAACCCTCTGTAACAAATAATGTTGCAGGGGGTTTTAATTTGGAGTAGAATAAAATAGATTTTTAAAATTTTAAAAAGGAGGCGGATATGAAAACACTAACAATAATTTTGTTAATGGTAACCATAATTGCTATCG
>JAQUNK010000033.1 GCA_028717645.1 Candidatus Omnitrophota bacterium | reverse complement strand
CCCTCACTTTATGCCTGGGATACAGGTCCTGAATAATGCTGATGTATTCCCTGACCTGGCGGATATGCTCGTCGCTATTTTCCCTGGTACTTTTGTAATCGACCGCCCAGGCTTCATTGCTGGTTATCACCAGCCGGTCGATCCTTTTTGCATGGCCGGACTTATTCACCACTTCTTTCTCGGTAAATACTTTGCCTGAAGTAAAGAAAAACTCTTTCAGGCCTTTTTTCACCAGGCACTTTTCCGCTATCTTTATCAACTCATCGATGCCATCGCGGGTTTTATATTTTAAAGCAGTATTCTCTGCCGCATGTTGCAGGGATCCTTTGGCCTCCTGGCTTGAGAGATCACCCAGCTGGGAAAAGAGATAATGCAGCATTTCTCCACGCCTTATTTTTTCCAGGCTAGCGAATTGGGACCCAGGGATAAATTCATCTTTAAGCAGGCCGGGCCAGTCCGAATAATCACAAGGCAAGATCTCCTCCAGGGGTGTTTCCTTTTTTTGTTTGGCCTGGGGATATTCTGCTCTCTTGCCCCTTTCTGCTTCTTCTTTGATAAGTACGCGGGCGAGATTATGGCTTTGCCCGGATTTTTTCGGGATAAAGATATGCATTTCGTATTCCGCGCGCGTAAGGGCCACGTAAATATTGTTTAACTCGTCCAAAAAGGCCTTAATGAACTCACCCACATAGATCTTTTTCGCTAGAGGAGAATATTTGGTATATTCTTTTTTGAGCCGTAAGAGCTGGATTGTTCCCGCCTCATCTGTTTCGATAACGTAATTTTGCGTTTTCCTGTTCCTGGCAGCACCCACCTTTACCTCGATCTCCAGGAACGGGATAATTACCGCTCCGAAACCCAGGCCCTTGGCCTTATGGATAGTGAATATCCGCACCGCATCGGACCTGGCCACATTCACGTATAATTCATCTTCGGTAGCAGAATCAAAATATTCCAGGAACGCAGCTATCGTCGGATGTTCCTCTTCATTGTCCTTAACCAGTTCGGATAACTTCATAAAAAATCCGTGGTTGGCGGAAAAATTCTTAAAAACACCGAATTTTGCATAGACCTGCAGGATCAGTTCATAAAGCGGCACGAACCCGACGCGCTTAAAAAAGTCTTCGATCAACCCATCCCAGACGCGGGGGAACTTATTGCGGAATTCCTTGTAGTAATAAGCGGTGTCCTCTTTTCTTTTCCTCTGATTCAGCTGAAAGAGGAAATCCTCGACCTCTTCACGCGTAAGACCCGAGGCCTTTTGAAAAATTTCACCCAGCAAAAAGGAAGAAAAAGAAAGGTTGTCGATGGGAGAATTAAGGAACTTTAAAAAAGAAATGAATTCTTTCACTAACGGGTTTTCCCGGATATTCAGCGTCTTTTCTGATTCTACCGGGATATTATTCTCTATCAGCCACTCGGTCATCTTGGCTACGTCTTCGTTCTTCCTGGTGAGGATAGCGATATTTTGATAACCGAAGCGCGGGCAGATCTGGCGGATGCGCTCGATGAGCCTGCCTTTTACTTCCAGGTCCAGCTCGTCCTTATCGGCGGTATCCACGAATTCTACTTTTACGAAACCACCCTGGTTTTCCTCCTTATAACTTTGCTGAGAGTCGCGGAACCCTTTTACCAGGGCGTCAACATCAGCGGCGGATAAATTCTCGCCCTGCCCGCTCTCGGCGATAAAACGGGTGAGATTTTGCGCAGAAAATACCGCGTTATTAAATTCCACTATTTCTTTCTGGCTACGAAAATTCTTCTTCAGGATCACTGGTTCCACGTGATAGGCCCCGAACCTTTGTTTTACGCCGTCAAAAAGGCCGACCTCGCCTCCGCGGAACCTGAAAATCGCCTGTTTTTTATCCCCGACATAAAATAACGTACCGCCGCTAGATAAGGCCTCTTCGATCATCGGATATAAATTCATCCACTGCAGGATACTGGTGTCCTGGAATTCATCGATCAAGAAATGTTTTAAGCGCAAACTCAGGCGGTAATAGAGCTCCGGAACGGTTATCCTGTCCTCGTCGAACAGGGCCTGTGCCTGCTTGTTCAGCTCCTCTAAGAACAGGGCGTCTTCTTTTGCCGAAAGCCTGCGGAACTCTTTGTATGTTGCGCTGAAAATATCCACGTAACAATTAAAAAGTGAATACATTTCCAGCTCGCATATTTCTTTCAGGCCTTCGTGTATCCGGCCCCAGAGCTTTTCTGTACTCTGTGGCAGGATAAAGCCTTTATTCAAGGGGAATTTTTCCAGCTTAAAAGCCTCGGGTAGTTCATCCAGGGTAAAGCCTTTTTTGTCTTCTGCGCTGAGTTTTAAAAGGCCTTTTTGGAAAGTCTGGTTGGTCCCTTCGGGGATATGCCCGGCGAGATCCCTGATCATCTTAAAGACGGCCTTATTTTTAATTGCAAGTTCTGTGGTTGCGACCGGATAACCGGCGAAATCTCCGGTATGCGTATTAAAATCGCCGAACATCGCCAGCATCGTCGCCAATACGTCCTGCTTGGGCAGCCAGCCGGTCTTATTCTCGATAAAAATATATTGCCGCAGGAAATGTTGGAAGGTCTGCATCAGAGCCTTATCGCGCCCGGCCTTATCGATCAGGTCGTCGAGGCTGGCAGACATATAATCATGGAAATCGTGGCGGATACGGAATGCCGAGGAGAGCCCCAGCATAAACGAACAGCCGGAAATGACCGAATTAATGAAACTGTCTATGGTCTGGACCTGGAAGAAATTGTAATTCCTGATGATCTCATCCATCAACAGGCGGGCATTATTACGGACGGCTTCTTTATCTAGAGGAAGGCAATCCAGAATATCCTTTTGCTGCGGGCCAACTTTATCCAGGGCGATCTTTTTTAAATTTTCGAAGATCCTCTCCTTCATTTCCAAGGCAGCCTTATTGGTAAAGGTAATGGCGAGGATATTCTCAAGTGGATTTTCGGAAGGCCGGGAAGAAAAAAGAAGCTGGAGGTAACGCTTGGCCAGCTCATAAGTCTTGCCCGAGCCGGCAGAAGCCTCTACGATGAGGACCTGGTTTGCCGGGCCAGGTTTAAATGTAGGTATCTCTTGTGCCTTTGTCAATGTCGGTAAAATGCTTGTTTAAAAGATCCTGCTTTTCCTTGCTAAACTTTGATTTTATGGCATTGATCAGTTTATATCCTGATTTTTTCACGTCGCTGGAGGCAAAATCGTCGAGGTATTCTTTGAGCGTGATCAGGGCATTGATATCGCACTTCTCCTTGATCGCGCCGGGCTTGGCCAGGCTCATAAAAACCTCGCCGGTCCGCTCTTTTCTGTAGCAGGCGGCGCAGAAACTGGGGATGAGCTCTTCCTTGATCAGGGAGCCGATAACTTCGTCTAGGCTTCTCTGGTCGCTTAAACAGAACTGCGTATCATTACCGAGGTTATTGTCTTGGGTGGAATAACCTCCGGGAGCAGTGCGCGACTCAGCGCTGATCTGCGAGATCCCCAGGTTAACCAATTCATTGCGCATTTGGGGCGTCTCACGGGTAGAGAGGATCATTCCGGTGTAGGGAACGGCGAGCCTGAGCACGGCCACGACTTTTTTAAAATCTTCGTCGCTTAGTTGATAAGGAATATTTTTGGTAAAATCCGCTCCGATCGCCGGCTCGATCCTCGGCACCGAAATGGTGTGCGGGCCAACGCCGAATTTTTCCTCCAGATGCTCTATATGCATCAGGAGGCCGAGCGTTTCAAACTGATAATCGTATAGGCCGTATAAAACACCCAGGCCCACGTCGTCAATACCGGCGGTAAATGCGCGGTCAACAGCGTCGAGCCGGTTATCCGGATCGCTTTTTGGCCCGCTGGGATGGACATACCTGTAGGTCTGTTCGTGATAGGTCTCCTGGAAGACCTGGTAAGTGCCGATCCCTGATTCTTTCAATTTCCTGAAATCCTCCACACTTAACGGCGCGCAGTTGATGTTCACCCGCTTTATTTTATTTTTTCCGGTACTTGCTGCATAAATGGTCCTGATCGTTTCACAATAATAATTTATCGGTGAGCGGGCAGGGACAAGTTCCCCAGCAACCAGGAGTATGCGCTTATGCCCTCTTTTTAAAAGCCACTCTATCTGCTGCCTTACCTCTTCCTGGGTGAGCACCTTACGTTCGATCAACTTATTGTCGCCTTTAAAGGCGCAGTAAAGACAGGTATTCACGCAGACGTTGCTTACATAGAGTGGCGCAAAAAGGACGATGCGCTTGCCGTAAATAGCGTCCTTCACATAAGTGGCGGCAGAAAAGATCTTAGCCAGGCAGTCCTTATCTTTTACCACGAGCAACGCGGCGGTTTCTTCTAAACTCAATCTTTTTAAAGACTTTGATTTCTTTAAAATAGAGTCTATCCGCGCGGGCTCTGCTGCCTTTGCCTCTTTTAACGCTTCTTTTATCCTGTTTTGGTCAATATATCTCATGCTTAACCTTGGGTTTGTGGCGGGAGTTATATTGTACTACTAAAAGCGTTTCTTTTCAAATATAAGTTTAGCATGTACGCGGGTCCTGTCCCTGATCCATCCCGCCGAAGACGGGGGAGCGAGGAGCCGACCCGAGCGAAGCCCCACTACGCTGGGGCGGGGCGAGCGTTCCTAAGAAACCTCCCCTGCCAAGACAGGCCCCGTCCTTGCAAGAGAATCAAACCAAGGCACACATTGCCTGTGCAACTTTAACTTGATTCGCGCGTATTTGGCGGTAAAATATTCGCTACTATGCCTGAAAAAAGCGTCTCCACGAACGGCGAAGGATTGAGGTTCTTGCTGCGCGCCTTTCGCTACCGCAACTACCGCCTGTTTTTCAGTGGCCAGCTCGTTTCTCTGACCGGCACCTGGATGCAGATGATCGCCATGATCTGGCTGGTCTACCGGCTGACCAATTCGGCCTTCCTTCTGGGCCTGGTCGGTTTTATCAGCCAGCTACCCACGCTTATTTTTTCACCACTCGCCGGAGTACTGGCAGACCACCTGGAACGCAGGAAAATACTGCTCATCACCCAAACGTTCTCGATGCTACAGGCATTTGCCCTTGCCGGGCTGGCCTTTTCCGGGCATATCGCGGCCTGGCAGATCATCGTCTTAAGCGTCTTCCTGGGCGTAGTCGGAGCATTCGACGCGCCGGTGAGGCTTTCCTTCGTCGTAGATATGGTTGAGAAAAAAGAGGACCTGGGTAACGCCATCGCGCTTAATTCCACTATGTTCAATGTGGCTAGGCTGATCGGCCCATCACTCGCCGGTATAATCGTTGCCGTTTTCGGCGAAGGGATCTGTTTCCTGCTTAATGGCATCAGCTTCCTGGCAGTAATCGTCGCCCTGATGCTTATGGAAATAAAACACAAAAAGAAACCGTTTGAAACGAGCCATGTCTTCAGGCACTTGAAAGAAGGCCTGCATTATGCTTTTGGCGAACCGGCAATAAAATATATTATCCTGCTTATTTCCTTCTTCAGCCTCCTCGGCGCTTCTTATATCGTGGTCATGCCGGTGGTAGCCAAAGAGATCTTGCATGGCGGCGTAAAAACTCTGGGTTTCCTGATGGCCAGCGCCGGGCTGGGTGCTTTGATCGGTGCGCTTTATCTGGCCTGGCAGAAGACGAGCCTTGGCTTTGAAAAAACCATCAGCATAGCAGCAATTATTTTTGGCGCAGCACTGGCGATATTTTCTTTTTCCCGCGTATTTTGGATATCCATGCTCCTGATATTGTGCGCTGGATTCGGCATGATGGTCCAGATGGCCGCGAGCAATACGGTTATTCAGACGGTTACGGAAGACGATAAACGTGGCAGGGTAATGAGCCTTTATACTATGGCCTTTATGGGCCTTGCACCTTTCGGAAGTTTGCTGGCCGGAAGCCTCGCGGGAAAGATCGGAGCAGCACTTACACTTCTGATAAATGGCATACTGTGTATTCTCGGGGCACTACTTTTTTCGAGTAAAATAGGCTTGATTAAAAAAACACTGGAGGCTAAGGCCGTTTAGCCGATCGTATAGGTTTAAAATAAGCAACCACGTCACAATTCGGCAGATGATTTTTTAAATCCCGCTCAAAACTATTGGCTAATTCCTCTACTTCTATTACTGTCAGGTTATCTTTAACAATAAAGCAAACATCGACAAACACCTTCTCTCCCGCCTTCCTGGTTCTTAGCCGGTAAACGCCGAATGATTTTGGCTTGTACTGCCCGACTACTTTCTTGACCTTACCATGTATATCTTCGCCAGGAACAGCATCTAACAGCTCGCGCACATTGTAGATCATGGTCCTGACCGGGGCCTTAATAAAGAATAAAGCCAGGACTATTGCCATAACAGGGTCAACATAGGGTGTTATTTTGTTATAGCCCAGATCGTGCAACAACAAACCGATGAAAAATCCCGCACAGACGCCAAAAGATAATAGCGTATCGGTAAACCAATGCAGGCTGGCGACCTTTAACATGGTCGAGCCGGTGCGAATGGCGATTTTCTTAAGGTGCTGCGTGATGAACATGCCTAAAATACCGGAGAAAAAGGTAGCGACTACTGCAAGATTGTAATTTGAGATATCCTCCGGATGAATAATGTCCTGAATGGCGAATTTGATACTGATAACGCAAGTTGCGATAATCAAGCCGCCTTGGGCCGCGGCAGTCAGCGGCTCGTATTTACCGTAGCCAAAATTGTAAAAATCATCGGCAGGCAGATGTATTTTCTTTATCGAAACATGTGTAAGGAAAGCAACAACTAATATTACCAGGCTCGCTGCAGCGTCTAACAATAGGGTTATTGAATCTACCGCGACACCGACTCCGGCAGAAATAAGGAACAAGACTATGGAGCCCGCGATAGAAATCTTTGCGGCATAAATCTGCTGCTGCTGCCTATCTTGGCTCGTATTGAATGTTTGCTCGGTCATTTTTTTCACCCCGTTTAAAACACTGATCTATTTTCCCAGCAAAGGCCTGATGGCTGTGTATATCCTTTCCGCGATCAGGCGATAACCCTGATCATTGGGATGGACCTGGTCGCTGGAGATCAATTCGGGATTCAGTAATATCCCTCCCATTATATTCGGGATAAAAAGGGCCCTCTTTTTTCTGGCCAGGCGCTTTAAACCATCGACGTATTCGTCTTCCAGGTATCCGGAACGCACGTAAGCAAAAACGGCCATTGCACCTTTGGCTTGGATCAAAGAAATTATTTTATCGAGATTATCGAATGTTTCCTGCTTGGGTACGCTTTTCAGGAAATCGTTGGCGCAGAATTCCACGATCACCAGGCGGGGATCCTGTTCTAATACGTCTTTTTCTATCCTCTTGAGGGCATCTCTGGTGGTCTCGCCGCTTACTCCGGCATTAATTACGGTCAGACCTAATTTCCGGGAGAGCAATGCAGGATAATCATTGCCGGCAGTCGAGCCCTCGCCCTGGGTAATACTATTGCCGAAGCAAATAATATTTGTGCCTGCAGAATGGAGATTGGCTATTTCCGCAGAACAACCGCCGAGAAAAAAACAAAACCCTAAAAAAATATAAGCGATCTTTAGTCTAAACATACTATTTGCGCAAATGGCTAAGGAGCACTGCCAGGCCGAAACAGGCCGCGGCAAAAAGGACGATGGTCGCACCCGAAGCAGTACCCCAATAATATGACGCGATCAAACCAGCAATGCCTGAGAATACACTAATAACCAGCGCCCAACCGGTATAGGCATGGACACTACGCGTGAAATTACGGCTGGCCGCGGCCGGCAGGACCAACAAAGAATTTATGATCAGGATACCAACCAGGCGTATGGAAATGATCACCACCAGCGCCAGGAGTACGGTAAAACTGGTTTCGATAAGAAAGGTATTCAGCCTGCGGCTCTTGGCCAAAGAAGCGTTAACGCTGGTCAGCAACATGGCGTTTCCGGCAATATACCAATAGGCCAGGACAGCGGCAGTGAGGCCAACAAACCAGAGTATCTGCACAGGGCTGACCGCGAGGATATCGCCGATCAAATAACTGGTATATTTTACGAACCCGCCTGCGCGGCTTAAGATCACAATACCCAAGGCGACGATAAAGGCGAAAAATACGCCCAGCACCGTATCGACACTGGCCTTGGTCACATCTTTGAGCAGGTTTATGGCCACGGCCAGGACAACGGCTAGAACGACCATGGGAAATGTGGGGTCATGCAGGCCAAACAATACCCCAATGGCAATACCGGTAAGCGCTGAATGGCCGAGGACATCGGTAAAAAAGGCCATGCGGTTGGTGACGACCATCGTACCCAGCAGTGCAAAACATGGCGTCACCAGCAATACGGCCAAAAGCGCATTCTTCATAAAGACGTAATGCGTCCAGCTAAAAGGCAACAAATCCACTAATCTGTACCAAAGTTCAATCAGCGCCATTTTTATTCTTTTTGTTGTTGGACACGGAATCCGGCAGGCAAGAAATGTTCCACAGGCTCGGGCCGAAAGTTTTTACCAGTTTCTCGTCGGAAAGCACGTCCTTGGCCTCTCCCTCCGCGACTATGGAGCAATTCAACAAGGCGATGCGGTCGGCATAACAGGAAATTCCCGCCAGGTCATGGGTCACCAGGATCACCGCGATATCGTGTTTTTTACGCAGTCCATCTACTGTCTCGTAAAAAAGAGACAGGCCCTTCACATCTACGCCGCTGGCCGGCTCATCCAAAAGCAGGAGTTCCGGCTCCGGGGTCATGGCAATGGCCAGGAGCACACGTTGTAATTCCCCGCCGGAAAGTTCGCCGATCCTTCTTTTTACCAGGTGTTCCGCAGTAAAAAGAGACAACACCCCTTTTACTTTTTCCAGTAAATCGCTGCCTACACCGGCCCAGACCGGATAACGGCTGATCGCTGCAGCCACCAGGTCTGCCACGCTGATCGGAGAACTGAGGTCAAACTGCAGTTTCTGCGGGACATAGCCTATTTTGGGGGCCTGAGAAACTCTACCTTCGATACGAAAATTTATTTTGCCTTGGTAAGGGACCTCGCCGAGTATGGTACGCAGCAATGTGGTCTTACCTGCGCCGTTGGGCCCGACCACACCGACCACCTCCCCGCAGTTAACATGCAGGTTGACCTTATCCAGAATAGTATTGCCGCCGAATTTAACGGTAAGATTATCGATCTTCGTGCAGCAGTGCTCGCAGGTCCTTGCCAAAATAATTTCTCCTTCTTATTCCGTAAATGCGCGCTTTAAGGTCGCCAGGTTATTTTCCATGATCTTTATATAGGCATCGGCGTCATCCGGCCCGGTCACTGCCGGGTCAAGCACGTAAACCCGGGCCCCGGTTTCCTGGGCGATCACGCGCGCCGCTGCCGCCGGATACTGCGGCTCGCTGAATAATGCCGCGATATTATTCTTTTTAATGATCTTTATTGTATCCGCTAATTCTCTGGCGCTCGGTTCGCTCCCCGGCTCCCTCTCTACCACGGCTACGATCTTAAAACCGAACTCGCGCGCAAAATAGGGAAAGGCCTCGTGAAAAGTGATCATCGGCCTGGCCTGATAAGGAGCGAGTCCCTTATGCATTTTCTCGCGCAGTATTTCTAATTTTACAACGTAAGCAGCTGTATTTTTTTCGTAGAGTTCTTTGTGCGGCGGGTCATATTCTGCCAGCGCGCGGCCTAAATTTTTTACTTCTCTTATGGCATCGGATATGCTTACCCAGACATGCGGGTTATCGCCGGTATTGGCACTACCTTTGATCAGGGCAACACCCCTGGACAATTCGATTATTTTTAAACCCGGATACTGCGTAATAACCCTGCCTAAAAAACTTTCCATGCCTGCGCCGTTGGCCACGAAAACCTGGGCATGCGCCAGTTTTTTCATATCTTGGGTGGTCAGCGTATAATCGTGCAGGCATCCGCTAAAAGGCGAGGTAAGGCTCTCCAGAGATACTCCAGGCACATCTTTTACCACATTCTTGGCCATGATATACATCGGATAGAACGAAGCGACTACTTTTATCTGCCTGGCCTTCTCTACCTGTGCCCAAGCGGCCTGCGTAGACAAAAATAGCGCCGCAAATAAAAATAAAAAGGCTGTTTTTCGCGTAAAGCGCATGATCATTTTCCTCATCCCAAATGATAAAACCCTTCCCTGCGTTCTCAAGCCCTACTTTACCACATCTTAAAGCCATGGGCAAGCCCTGAACGCAAACGAAGGGCGTTCTGATAAACAACAAAAAAGCGCTCTTTTTTAAGAGAGCGCTTCTTTGTTTATCTTTTTACTGCGCAGATCAGAACTTATAGTTCAAACCCACGTTCATCGTATGGGCTGAGGTACGCCAACGATATTCCATTTGAAAAGGCGGATTCGCCGGAGCCGGATTAACCTCAATCGATTCCCTGCCAAGGTCGTAATAGAGATAATCGGCCTTAACACTCCACTTACTAGTTAAGGCATATTCAGCACCCAGACCAGCGGTCCAACCTACCTTGGTTCTGGTAGAAGAAACAAGATATTGTGCGGAGCCTACCGGCACAAAGCTCGTATTGCCCGAGTAAGTTACGCTACCATAGGCCATACCCGCGGTGCCGTAAACTAAAAGTTTCGAGCAAGGCGCAAAACCTAATTTTGCGCGTACTGTCCCGAACCAATTAACTTCTTCTCTCGCTTTCCAAAAACTTGTGGCTGAAAAAGGAGCACCATTATTCTGAATGATTGGGCTCTGAATTTCCTCGCCGCTTATTCCCGAACCGGAAAAGTCTGTTTCCAGACCAAAAACCAGCTTTTTCCTCTGCCAGTTGATACCAATCTGGCCGCCAGCGAACACTCCGTTCGTCTCAGGATCAAGCTCTGTCTGCTCGGCGTTGATAAATGCAGGGGCTGAAGGATAAGGCGTAAAACGTGTCTTCGCCTGTGCCCAACCAAAACCTAAATGAAGACCGGCATATACGCCTGCCCAAGATTCTTCTTCAGTCGGCTGTTGGATAATCGAAGCTCTGGCCGGTTGCGCCATAAATCCGACGGCCAACAATACCACTACTGCTAAGATCACACCACCGCAAAACTTTGACCTCATCACTGGGGCCTCCTTATTTTTAAAAAATCCGTTCCAAATACTTAGTTGAAAGTATTATCTTAGTGAAAGCTATTTTTGTCAAGCCTTTTGATAAATATCTGTGTAAAGCCCGCAGGATTATCCAAAGAAAATCCAGGTGACCAGAAAATAAGTTATTACTGTGCTTAGCTCTCCGAACAAGACCCCTTTTATGATCTCTTTTTTGCCTCTCTCCAGGAAAAGCAGGGAAACGATGATCCCCAGGTATAGGATCAAGGCAAAGGCGGTAAACAGCGGCTTGTTGTAAAAAATGGAAGTAAAGGCAGCCAAAATAAATCCCAGGCCCGCGTGCAGTTCTGCTTTAAAGATGACCTTCAGGGTAAAAAAGATAGCCGAGGCAATGATAAATTCCAAAGGATAATAAACGCTGAACGGCACCACCCGGACCACGGTAATTACCAGAAATGGCACACTGGCCAACCCCAAAAAGTCCCTCGCTGTTTCCCTTATCCATTCTCTCTTCATTGCTCTCACCCTCCTCACTTATCTATATAATCTTCAAGAATGCTTCTAGAACTTGCGGATTGAATTGTGTGCCAGAGCCGGCTTTAAGCCGATTGATCGCCTCTTCCCTGCTCATTGCCGCTCGATACGCACGATTAGAGGTCATTGCGTCATAAGAATCGGCGATGGGAATGATCTGACAGATCAGATCCAGGTCCTTGCCTTTGGTTTTATTCGGATAACCTGTGCCATCGTAGCGCTCATGATGTGTCCTGACCATCTCGATCAATTCTTGATCAAAAGCGATGGGCTCTAAGATCTCTTCGCCGGTATGCGGATGCTCGCGGATAAGCGCAAATTCCTCGTCAGTCAAAGGTGTAGTCTTATTCAGTATGCGCTCATCAATGCCGAGCTTGCCAATATCATGCAGTTCGGCTGCTCTTTTGAGCATTTCTACTTTATCAGCAGGCAGCCCCATTGCCTTGGCGGTTTTCTCTGCAAAATCGGCAACCCGGTCAGATTTA
>JAQUNK010000032.1:2022-12057 GCA_028717645.1 Candidatus Omnitrophota bacterium | reverse complement strand
AATAGGCTTAAGGCCGTATATTATTTTATCGACCAGCGGAGAGATTGCCCGGTAAAGGAGTTTATCAAGGCGCTGCCAGTAAGGGAACGCGCCAAGATATTCGCATATATTAATGCATTGAAGAAAGAAGGGAATAACCTGCGCCGGCCGATGGCAGATTATTTAGGAAGCGGTATTTATGAACTACGGCCTAAAGATAACCGGATATTTTATTTTTTCTATCTTAAGGATTTTGCCGTCCTGTTACATGCTATCAAGAAGAAGACATGGCGGATATCTGAGAACGACTTGAATTTATATTTAAAGAGAAAAGAGCTAACTGAGTCCGGCTATAAGCATATAGAAGAACTGGAATAAAGGGGTGAGAGGAATGAAGAAAATAAGACTGGAAAATACCGAAAAACACCTGAAAGAGGAATTAAAGAACGAAAGATTCAGAAAGGCCTATGAGCTGGAAAGCGCCAAGGTCGCTTTAGCCCAGAAGATCGCTGAGTTAAGGCAGGAAAAACATCTTCGCCAGATTGATCTAGCCAAGAAGCTCGGCACGACGCAGCAATTTATTTCCCAGATTGAGACTGGAGAGGAGCGCAATTTGACTCTCGGAACGCTCATAAAGATAGCGGAGGCATTAGGAAAGAAAATTACTATTTCTTTCGCAAATCTTTAAAGCGGGCGGGGTAGATTAGAGACAATTGCTTGAGGTTGAATTTTGGAAGAACCAGATGAAAAAGGGGTTGAATTACTGTTATTTGAGTGAGATAATTGAGTACGTTTGAAAATAGAATAGAGGGAGGTAGGCATGAAAAAAATATTATTAGTCGGTTTGCTCGGTTTCTTTGCCATGGGCTGCGCTTCGGTCCAGCCGGCGCAAAAGAGCAATCTCACGGTTGGGATGGTGAACAAGACCATTGTCAAGGGGCAGACCACCCAGAATGATATTTTGCAGACTTTCGGTGCCCCGAATATCATCACCAAGAATAAATCCGGCAAAGAAGTCTGGACGTATGATAAGGTTTCATCCGGTTCTTCCGGGACAAGTGGGTATGGGACGGTGCTGATCGCCGGTGTTGGAGGCAGCAGCAGCTCTACTTCTTCGCAGGCATTCACGCTGATGATCACGTTCAACGATAACAGCGTAGTCGAAGATTACAGCATGATGTCATCGGCTTTTTAAAGGAGAGCTTCATGAAAAGAATACTATTTTTGATCTTACCTTTTATACTGATCGGCTGCGCTACGCAAATGGATGCCCTGCAACTGAGGCAGATCGAGAGTAAGGAATTAGAGGCGAACTTCGAAGATGTATATAGGGCGACAATGAGCGTGCTGCAGGACGCGGGCTACATTATTAAGAACTCCGATTTTCAATCCGGCGTTATCCAAGCTGAAACAGGGAAGAATCAGGATTTTTTTGGCACTGAACGCTGGACCGAGATTACCGCTACAGTTGAACAATTCTCCAAGGCCATAGTCAAAGAAAGGATAACCATCCTGGAAAAGACGAAGGCGGGCCAAAGCTACGGCGGGGGAGAAAATTCCCGGCGCGTTGACAATCCGGAAGTCCTGCAAAAACTCTACGCTGATATAAAACAAGAGGTATTCCGCAGGCAGAATTTAGCGAAATAGAATAAATTCTAATTGTGAGAATTATTCCCAAAATAAATTCCCCCAAGCATTTTCCGCTTGGGGGTTTTGGTTTATCGGGGTATAATGGCTTAAGAAGAATCGGGAGGTGAAACATGGAATACAAAGAAAAAAAGAAAGAGCAGGGGATAGAAGATGCCCTGGAATACGCCAAACATATCATTAACGCCGTACACATACCGTTGATCATTCTCGATGAGAGCTTGAAGGTAGTTTTGATCAGCCAATCTTTCTGCCAGGTCTTCAAGGTAAGACCCGAGGACACTGAGGGGCGTTTTATCTATGAGTTAGGGAATCGCCAGTGGGATATTCCGAAACTCCGGGAACTGCTGGAAGATATCCTTCCCAAGACCACCAGCTTTGATAACTTTGAGGTGACGCATGATTTTCCTGATATCGGCAAGCGGATAATGCTGGTGAATGCGCGCCGGATTTATTTGGAGACCAATCGCACGAAATTGATCCTGCTGGCTATCGAAGATATCACCGAGCCCAAGAATATATTAGACGCGTTATATGAGAAGATCAAGCAGCTGGAACAATCTTTGAAAATGGAAGAGGGCAAAGGCCATACGATAGTGGAGCTGAAAAGGAAAGTAGAAGAATTACAAAGACGGATAATACGTAAATAACCATATAATGTTTCAAAAGGCGAAGATGAAGAAGAATAAGAAAAGAAGTGCGAAGAAAAGTATTGATTGCGGTCAATGCCGGACGCAGGCGGATTGCTGCCGGCTGGGTGCCTGGGCGGATCTGAACGAAGCCAAGAAAATAGCTGCTTTGGGCCTAAAGGGTGAATTCTTTCAACTGGAAAAAGATAAGGATTTTCCCTCTGGCTACTGTATCGGCACCAGCTACGAAGACGAGCCTTGTTCTTTCCTTGACCCGGATGGCCTCTGTTCTATACACAAGATCGATTACAATCTAAAGCCAAAATCGTGCCGGGAATTCCCTTATGAAAAGAGCAAGCTCTCTAGTTTTGCAGATGTATTATGTACCTTGCATAAATCTAAAAGTAGAAAAAAGAAAAGTTAAGCGGTATAATATGCCTGGAATAAAAAAGGAGGTAGGTATGCAGGTCGGGTCTATAATGAACAAGAAGATCCTTTCGCTTCTTTCCGTCTTTTTATTTTTATCTTACCTTACGGGCTGCGCTTCGATCAATTACCGCTCGACTTCTTATGAGAGCCATGCCTATCCCGGGGTGTATCCGGGCCTGCGTAGCGGCCTCGACGGGCTAAACGAAGGAAAACCGTTCAACCTGGATATGTCCGATGACCCCAAGGCTATGCTATACGTGGCCACATTCTTTGCGGTGATCGATGTGCCTTTGTGCTTTGCCATAGATACGCTTTGTTTGCCTTATGATGCCTTTAAAAATAAGGAAAAAATAGATACTCAACCGAGAGCTGAACCAAAGACCGGATCCAAAAAGAAATAAAAAAATTTCTTAAAAAAAAGGGGGGGGGAATGAAGAGGTTCCTGGGGTTGGCGGTATTTTTCTTTCTTTTTTCATCAGGCATAACCTTGGCCGCTACTTTGGATGAACTGAACAACCCGCTTTTACGCAAAAATGAATGGCGTTTTGACCCCGAGGTCGAGTTCAACTACTTGCAGGATGATGCCCGTTCCCATACTTTTGCCTCTACCGGAGAGCATAGTGAACTTAACTACTACTCATTTAGCCTTCAGCCGGACGCGTATTACGGTATCAGTAATAACCTGCAATTAAGCGTTACTACCAATCTCATCCTTCCTTACCAATACGATTATTTCACTTATCTGGACACCGGCGCTACAGATGCGTATGCCAAATACAGGACGGATTATGCCAATTTGATAACAGAAGAACTCAAATGGCGGCCGAATCAAGCCTGGGAGTTCCATTTTACGCCACAGCAGGTTTTTTTAAAGAGCGATGCCCATACCCTCGCATTTACCTCTTCCACGGGATTAAATACTAAATCGCGCATGAGCGGTTATGTTTTTACTACAGGCGCAACCTGGTTATCTGATCCTAAACCCGGCAACAGGACTACGAATAACCGCGCTGACCTCGATGGCCTGGTCGGTTCTCTGCTGGATAAAAAGCAGGTAGAAGTAAATCTGGATATAATGTACAGCTGGCTCAGGCAGGCGGCTAATTACAGTATAGAGCCCGTTCCCGCGCCTATTGTCGCGGACCAGACCGCCGCCAAGGATAATACCTTTAGCTTGAGCGTAAATCCTGACCTTAATTTTGGCATCCTGGATAATTTAGAGCTGGATACTGGAGCGGATGTGACTATCCCCAAGCTTGCCTATGGCAAGACCCATTCCTACGCGTATAGTTCTTCAGTCGCCGGCCTTGTCGAATCTGTGGGGACGGATAAGGACTACGCGCTTTGTGATTATTCTCTTTTTGCATTGTTAAAACACCGGGTACACCCGCAGTTACAGCTGTACGTGCGCGGAGATTATGATTATTCCAGGACTCGCTCCGAAGAACGCACGGATACTTATCTTAATGGAGTACTTAGCGGCACTACGGATGGTTCCAGCACCACTACCTACAAGACTTTATCCGCAACACTGGGGTTATATTGGATCTCAAAACCAAAGAAACAGGGCCGCCCTCTCGCCCCGGACTTAGACGGCCTGAAACGTCCGCTCCTGGAAAAAAGGCAGGTAAGGCTCGACCTTTCATTTAAGGCGTGGCGTAACCGCTTTAAATACAGCAATAGTTCGTCATTCCAGCAAAATGCCTTTACCATAAATACGCAGGTAACCTATGGTTTGGTGGATACCTTACAGGGTTACTTGTCGTGCCAGATCACCACGCCGAATACGGAAAAGATCGAAAACGGCACATCGATATACCGTTATATTGACCGGTTGATCCCGGTGATCGGCGCGGGCCTGACTTATCGGCCGAACCAGAGTTTCGAATTCTTTATCCAGGCTTCGGTTACACCAGAAGAGGATACTAAGACAGAAAGTTATACAGGTAGTATTTTATACGGCACCGATTACGATTATATCAAGGAAAGTTCGGTGAACGTAGGCGCTACGATGTTATGGTAAGAGGCATAATAATGATAAAGAAGATCGCAGTAATTCTGGCAGTATTGGTTATTTTGGGTGTTATGACGAAAGGAGTGGCGGCCGTGGAAGAAAAAATCATGGTTCTGGAAACAAACCAGGGAAATATTGAAATTGAATTGATGCCGGAGATAGCGCCGAAGGCATGCGATAATTTTATTAAGCTTGCGGAAAAAGGCTATTACAACGGGATAATCTTTCACCGCGTGATCAAAGGTTTTATGATCCAGGGCGGAGATCCAACGGGAACCGGCAGGGGTGGCGAGTCTGTCTGGGGTAAACCTTTTGAGGATGAGGTGAATCCGGGTATAAAGTTCGATAAAAAGGGGATTCTGGCCATGGCCAACGCCGGGCCGAATACCAATGGTAGCCAGTTTTTTATTACTACGGCAGCGACGCCGTGGCTCAATATGCACCACACCATATTCGGCGAGGTCGTTTCAGGCTATGATGCGGTGGAAAAAATAGAAGACACGCAAACCGGCGTAAATGATAAGCCACTGGCTGAGCAAAAAATTATCAAAGCGTATTTGAAAAAATAAGGAGGAGAAATGCCGCGGAAGATCAAAATAGCCGTATTATTTTACTCCGTGTTATTTTTAAGTGTGTTCTTTTTCTCTTCGCTTTCGTACGCTCAGATGATGGGCAGGCGTAGCATCGGATTTTTTCCTGCACCGACACTCCTCTATCCGACTACCGGAAATATTGACTTATCCGGGAAAGAATCTCTCGAGTTCAGATGGGAGAGGCTGGATCTGGCCAACACGCGTTATTTTTATTTTAAGCTTTATAAGGGCTATGATACCACCGAGGCAAGCCTGATCCTAAAGCAGCAGTCCGATAAGAGCGTATATCCGATACAGATTCCTGCCTCGCAATTTGAGGCAGGGCAAACCTACACTTGGGTACTACAGCAGGTATTTTTAAGCGGGGACAAGAGCGATAGGGCTTTCAGTTCCTTTACCATAACCAGTAAATAGGGATTTAGGAGGATAAATGGGCAAAAGATCAAAAAGAAAGGCGTTTGGCCCGAAAAAAAAGGCATTATGCGATTTCCATGCCTGCAGGAAAAAGAAGGCCGGCTCCCATAAGACGCCATCCGCTTCCGGCGGAATAAAACATTCGCGCGTGGACCTCAGAAATATATAAACAATGGATAAGAATAAATGGTATTTCCAAACTTGGACGCTGGTCGCATCTTTCCTGCTCATCGGGCCGTTCATGCTGCCGTTGGTCTGGGCAAATCCGCGTTTTAGCGTAAAGGCAAAAACAGCTATTACTATCTGCGTGATCATCCTTACTCTTTTATTGGGTATTTTGTTCGCATATGCGCTGAAGTTATTGGGTACTTCTTACCGGGAAATATTATTAGAAGAGGGGAGGTAGGCAATGACGATTAACTGGGGGCCGGTGCCCACAACAAATTTTTTCCTTTGTCTGGTGATATTTATTTTGGGCCTGGTACATTACTGGAAACACAAGATCCAACAGAATAACGGCAGGCTGGCGCTTTTTATCGCCATTGCCTTTGGTTTATTCGGCGTATCGCACCTGATAACACTTTTAGGCGCAGGGGATAAATGGCAGAGTATTATCCTGGCGATCAGGACATTCGCCTATCTTTTCGTGATCTTGGCCCTGTGCAACACCACCTTTAAGGAATGAATTATTCGCGGGCCTTAAGTTTTGTCATTTTCGCCGTAATACTAAATTTTATTTTTGCCAAGGAGGCAGAATTGGGGCAAGTGCATTATACAGGGATCGCTTTAAATGATCTGGTGCGTAGGGCCGAATTCATTTTTGTGGTGGAAAAGGCAGAACCCTTTTTGACCACAGAAGAGATACCCGTGCGTAAATTCTTAAAGGAGTATCCTCCTTTTAAAAAATACACCTATCACTTTAGAATAATCGAGGAATTATATAAAGAGGATAAGGTTTCCCGGCAGGGTGAGTTAATTAATGTTATACCGGATAACTTCGATGAGGGCCTGGAAATACACAAAAAATATTACCTGGAAGGAATTACTAAATCACCACTTTACGCTAAGTATGATACGGCTGCTGATTTTTTTAAGGCCGATAAATTGATCTTATTCCTGCGCCGCTACGATGCTAAAACTTTTGAGATCATAGCTAGCGGCGCTTATGAGGCTTTGCTTAAGAAAAAAGAGATTTTAGAATTGATTAAAAAGGAGAAGCCTGCTGAAGGTAGGTAAAGGGCTTAAAATTTTTCCAAGACAATAAAAAACCCCGCGAGGTTCGCTTGCGGGGTTTTTTATTATGTTTTTACAACTTAGAATATCAATTTTACGCTCACTGAAGGGCCATGGATGATTTCTTTGGCATTTTTAATATCAGAATCTAGCCCTTGTATCGGCCCGGCTGCTGAGGTGGCATAATTGTCATACTGGCCCTTATTTAAAGTATATTGATAGTAATTATATGAGCCTTCTACGGATAAAAATGAGGTTAACTGAACAGATAAACCGGCGTGCCCTTCTATGGCAAAACCTTTACCTTTAAGAACATAATCCGGACGGGACAAAACCACGAAATGCATATCTTTACCTTTAAAGGCCAGTTCGGGCGTATAAGAAATACTTGCTTTAAAGGCAAAGGGATGTTTAGGCAGGTCCGGTAAGGTAAAAGGAGCCTTGAATTTTAAGCCTACATGTGCACCTGAGTAGGTATGTTTAACACTGAAAAAGTTCAGGCCGAGAAGAGCTGGTATATCTATGCTTAGGTCCACATTATCTTTATATTGCGAATAACCGGCAAAGATATCCACGGCTGTGCCGGTAGGTTTATGCGTATAGATATTCTGGCCCACGTCGGCACTCCAGATCCGGACGCCTTTGCTATTGTTTATCGTAGCAGGGTATTTATAATTAAACAGGCCGACATTAGATTGACTATTGAGATAGCCGGTCATACCAGTAGCCAGGTCTCCGCTGCCAAAAGAGCCTTCGAGGTATGTTTTGGGCGTGAAATAAAATGCGCCTTTGACCATGTCTATGCGCGTAGCGATCCTATATTTATAATCTTGCCTTCCCCAAAAAGGGGATACGCCTACAATATTCTCTTCGAAATATTTTCCTCTCAGCCATATTGATTCATAGGCTAACTCAAAGCGCTTAAAGGAGTTCGCGTTTTTTAGAGAAGGTTCTATTTGTTTTATATTTTCCTTTTTTTCGTCGGCCTGTTCTATGGCCTTGGATGCTGTTTTGGGTTTTTGATCGTCCTTAGCAAGGCAAAAATTAGGATAGGCTATGCAGAAAATAAGGACAGGAACTACGATTAAAATATTATTGCAGATTTTTCTGTTTTTCATAAATTTTATTCCTTCAGAATATCAATTTTACGTTCACTGAAGGGCCGTGTAAGATAGTTTTAGCGTTTGGGATATCGGCAATTATTGAAGTAAAGAAGGGCGAAGTTATAGCATCATATTTACCCTTACGCATTTTGAAAAGGTAATAACTATATACACCTTCTATGGATAAATAGCTTGTGATCTGAAAAGAAAGGCCGGCACGCCCCTCCCAGGCATAGCCTTTTCCTTTGTAAGAAAAGCCACGATTAAAATTAAGCAGAAACATATCTTTGCTTTTTAAAGAAAGGTCGGGCGTATAAGCAATATCGATCTTAAGGAGAAAAGGGTTTTTCGCCATGTCCGGCAGGGTAAAGGGGGCCTTGAATTTCAGGCCAAGGCGCGCACCCTGATAGGAGCGTTTTGCTTCATAAAAATCGCTTCCGTAGACCGAGCTATCCGCAGATAACTTTGCATACTGCCGCCAGTCAGAATAGCCGGCAAAAGCCGCTACTGAAATACCGGTTTTATTGTGGGTATAAATATTTTGACAGAGGTCAGCAGTCCAGAAATAATTGTTTTTTCCGTCCAGGTGATCTTCGGCAATGGTCCTTAGTGCCCCCAGATTTGAATTTGCGGTAATCGATCCGGTTTTTTTTCTGCTTAAGGCGCCTTTACCGTAAGACCCTTCTATATACGTGCGGGGCATAAGATAAAATGCCATTTTATAGACATCCAGGCGGCTGGCTAATTTATTTTTGTAGTCAACATTAAATGTGAAGGCTCCTGATAACCACATAGAATCTTCTTCGAAATATTTTCCCCTCAGCCACATCGATTCATAGCTTATTTCAAAGCGCTTGAAAGATTTAGCCTTAGGTTCTGCAGCCTTGGTTTTTTTTGCAGCCTTTTTATTCTGATCTTGTTTAAAGGCTTTTGAAATAGCCAGGCCCTTGCTTTCATCCAGGGCAAAACAGGGCTTAGCTAAGGCCAGCCCGGCCAATCCCGATACCAGCGTAAGTATAATTATTGCCGAACTATTTTGTACTAATGAATTCTTTCGTTTCATTTTTTCTCCATTTGTAAATTTAGAATATCAATTTCACACTGACCGAAGGGCCGTGCAGGATAGTTTTATTTTTTTTGATATCGGAATCTATCGATACTAATGGCCCGGTTACTGTAGTAGCGAGATTATCATAAGTGCCCTTATGCATTTTATACTCGTAATAATTGTACGAACCTTCTATGGATAGGAAGGAAGTAATCTGAAAAGCTAATCCGGTATGCGCTTCTACTGCAGAGCCTTTACCCTTATAAGAAAAATCCGGCTGGAATACTATTAAGAAAGTCATGTCTTCGCCTCTTAAGATGAGGTCAGGCGTATAAGAAGCGCTAGCTTTAAAAGTAAAAGGATTTTTTGGCATCTTCGGCAGGGTAAAAGGGGCCTTTAATTTTAGACCGAAATGAGCGCCTGAGTAAGAATGCTTTGCAGAGAGTACATTAAGTTTAAGAGTGGGCGTGTCTAAATTTAAATGTACCTCATCTTTGTATTGCGAATACCCGGCAAAGATATCCACGGCTGTGCCTGTAGTTTTGTGCGTGTAGATGTTTTGACACAGGTCAGCGTTCCAGATCGTGGCATCCTTTGCGGTTAGATCAACAGGTATCCAGAATGTAAGGGCACCTATAGAGGAATTGCTGTTAACATCGCCGGGCCTTCTTTTTGTTAAGTTACCCTGCCCGAAAGAACCTTCAATATATGTTTTAGGTATAAAATAGAAGGCGCCTTTATATACATCCATCTGCATGGACATTCTATTTTTATAGGTTTGCTCCATCCATGCGGTTGTTCCCGGGACACTAAAAGAAGCTTCTTCGAAATATTTTCCCCTCAGCCACATCGATTCATAGCTTATTTCAAAGCGCTTGAAAGATTTAGCCTTAGGTTCTGCAGCCTTGGTTTTTTTTGCAGCCTTTTTATTCTGATCTTGTTTAAA
>JAQUNK010000032.1:0-1922 GCA_028717645.1 Candidatus Omnitrophota bacterium | reverse complement strand
GGCTTTTGAAATAGCCAGGCCCTTGCTTTCATCCAGGGCAAAACAGGGCTTAGCTAAGGCCAGCCCGGCCAATCCCGATACCAGCGTAAGTATAATTGCTAGCGAAGGTCTTTTCCTTTGTTCCATTCCTTATTCCTTTTTCTGCCCGATCAAAACAGGGAGCAGCCTAGATCCCTGTTTTTTAAAATTACTTTTTAGCCTTATTTTACTTAACTATAATTGGTAATTATTATATATAATAGGTTATCATATGTCAATTTTTATTTTAGTTGTTAATTTATGCTAACACCCTTAATTTCCAATAGTTATGACGATAAATTCGTTGACAAATTACCTAATTCGAAATATCATTATAATTTAACAAATAGAGGGAAAGCGGATGGATAAAATAAGAAATCTCAGGATAATTACCATTGTTTTATGCTTGTTGATTTTGCCTGCGCTATGTCTTGCCCAGATCGAAATCAAAGCAGAGGTAGATAAGCAAAAAATTGCTACCGGCGAAGAATTGGTTTATAAAGTCGTGATTACTTCCGGCAGCGAGGCAATAACCAGCCTTAAATTCCCGGATTTTAAAGGTTTTAGCGTGATTTCCCAGGCGAATACTTCGGATATTAATATTAAAGGAAATGCGGAAAAGGTCGGCGCTATTTATATCTTTATTTTGTTGCCCGAAAAGGCGGGTACGTTTAGTATAGGGCCGACGGAAATAAAGACCAAAAAAGCTACTTATAAAAGCGTATCTTTCCAGATAGAAGTGGCGCAATCTAGCGGATCCGCACCCCCTGCGCCCCAGGCAGAAAACCAGGAAGAAACGAACCTTTAAAAGTGAAATCACCCGATACGTCCATTCAGTTCCTAAAAGGTATTGGCCCGAGGAGGGCGGCGTTGTTCGCCAGGGCCGGCCTGAATACCATCGAGGACCTACTTTATTTTTTTCCGCGCAGGTACGAAGATAGGCGCAATGTTTTGCCCATCGCAAAATTAAAAGAAGGCGAAACAGCGGTGCTGCGCGCAAAGATCCTAAGCAAAAGAAGCAAGCAATCCTGGTATGGCAGAGGGTTTAGTTTAGTAGAGCTGACCGTCGGCGATGATACCGGAAAGCTTCCCGTGGTCTGGTTCAACCAGCCGTACCTGAAAGATTATTTTAAGGTCGGCGCAGACATAATCCTCTACGGAAAAATACGCACACACGACCTGTATTTACAGATGGTTTCCCCGGAATTCGAGGTTGCCGAAGAGAATGACACGGATTCCCTGGATATCGGCAGGATCGTTCCGGTTTACCGGGCAATAGAGGGAGTTTCGCAGAGGTATGTGCGCGGCCTGATGCACAATGTCTTAAAGCAATATCTTTCGTCTGTACATGACGCGCTTCCTTTCAGTATCCGTAAACGCCAGAATTTGTTCAATCTGGCCAAGAGCCTTTTGGAGATCCATTTTCCCGAGGACATTGCTTTGCAGCAGGAGGCATATCGCCGGCTTGCTTTCGAGGAATTCTTTTTATTCATCATCCCGGTAGTTTTAAGAAAATTAAAAAGCCGGCAGAAAAAAGGATTGAGCCATAATGTCGAAGGAGAGCTGGTAAAAAAGTTCGAGGCGTCCCTGCCGTTTAAGTTAACTAAAGCGCAGCAAAGAGTGATCGGAGAAATAAAAGAGGATATGGCGAAAACTTTTCCCATGCATAGGCTGCTGGAGGGTGATGTAGCCAGCGGCAAGACCATCGTAGCCGTTTACAGCGCAGTGATCGCCATAGAGAACGGTTATCAGGCCGCTTTTATGGCTCCGACGGAGATCCTGGCAAAACAGCATTTTGAAAAAGTCTCCGCCATAGGCGGATCTGCCTTCGGCGGGAGATCTCAGCAGAAAAAAATAAATATTAGTTTACTTGTCGGCAGCCTGGATAAAAAAGAAAAAGAAAA
>JAQUNK010000031.1 GCA_028717645.1 Candidatus Omnitrophota bacterium | reverse complement strand
TAAAAAATGGAAGTAAAGGCAGCCAAAATAAATCCCAGGCCCGCGTGCAGTTCTGCTTTAAAGATGACCTTCAGGGTAAAAAAGATAGCCGAGGCAATGATAAATTCCAAAGGATAATAAACGCTGAGCGGCACCACCCGGACCACGGTAATTACCAGAAATGGCACACTGGCCAACCCCAAAAAATCCCTCGCTGTCTCTCTTATCCATTCTTTTTTCATCACTCTCGCCCTCCTCACTTACCTAAATAATTTTTAAGAACGCGGCCAGAACTTGCGGATTGAATTGTGTGCCAGAGCCGGCTTTAAGCCGATTGATCGCCTCTTCCCTGCTCATTGCCGCTCGATACGCGCGATTGGAAGTCATCGCATCGTAGGAATCGGCGATGGGGATGATCTGACAGATCAATTCCAGGTCCTCACCTTTAACCTTATTCGGATAACCCTTGCCATCATAGCGTTCATGATGGGACCTAACCATATCAATCAATTCTTTGTCAAAAGCGATGGGCTCTAAGATCTCTTCGCCGGTATGCGGATGCTCGCGGATAAGCGCAAATTCCTCGTCAGTCAAAGGTGTAGTCTTATTCAGTATCCGCTCATCAATGCCGAGTTTGCCGATATCATGCAGTTCGGCTGCTCTTTTGAGCATTTCTACTTTTTCGACAGGCAGCCCCATTGCCTTGGCGGTTTTCTCTGCGAAATCGGCAACGCGGTCAGAGTGGCCCTTAGTGTAGAGGTCCTTTGCTTCCAGGAGCCGCACCAAGGACTGCATCGCGCGGTAGAAATAATCGTGCATCTTGCGGTTAGCCTCGGCAATACTCGCCGCCATTCCGTTAAAGGCGCCGGCCAATTCAGCGATCTCATCTTTACCTTTGATATTTACCTGGTAATCAAGTTCACCCTTAGCAATACGACGGGTCGCCTCGACTAATTGAGCAATGGGCTTGGTGACTCCGCGCGAAATGAATATTCCTAAGGTAAGAGAAAAAATAATACCGAAGGCCAAAACCGCTATGCCGCGTTGTAAGAGTGATTTTTCCGCTAGATAGACATCGTCTGCGGCCATATCTACACCGAGTATGGCCACAGCCCTGCCCTCTGGGTCACGCACTGGTGCGTAAGCAGAAAGGAACCTCCCCCATTCATCCGACGCTATTTTCTTATCCGCTGAAGGCGCTTTAAAGGCATTGAGTAGCTCGGGAAATTGCCGCGCATCATATCTATCTCCCGGATAGGAAGTGGCGCTAAAATTTTTCGGCCGTGGATTCAGCGCATCGGGGTCAACAAGGAATTCTAATATCCCCTCTTCGCCGGTCTTGGCCATGGTATAAATGAACTTTATACCGCTATTGGCCTGTTTTATGGCAATGAGTTTTTCAACGATCTGACGGTAGGCGGGACTGTTTATACCTTCGCGGTCCAGGGGTACTTGGGTAAGTTCTCCGGCGTCAATAGCCAGCGCCGCGGTCTGGGCGATAACCTTAAGCTTATCCCTTAATTGATTGAAGTTGGAGTTGAAGGCGAATTTGAAAATAAAGTAGTTTCCCAGTGTGGCGGCAAAAAGTAAAGAGGCGATCATCACCAGGGCCACTTTTACGCGAAAACTGCTCAAAAACCGGCTCAGTTTAAACATCCCAGCTGCTCCCTGGAATTATGTTTTAGAATCTTCCTTTTATGGCGATTGACGGGCCATGGTAGACATTCACGATTTTACCGATCTCATAAACTTCGCGGATTCCGACTATAGAAAAATCTGGATTAAGCTGCGGGTAATTTCCGCCGCTTTGTCTGATGAGCATATAATTATAGGCCAGCTCTATGGAAAGATAGGGATTCAGCTGGCAGGAAAGACTGGCGCTGGTATCCAGAATATATCCCTTGCTGGACCTAGAGTCTGTGCTGGTAAGAGGAAATATGATGATTATTGGTGCGATATTGCTGTTTCCTCTAAGCGCAAGCAAATGCGCATAAGAAGCGCTTATGCCAAAGGTAAAAGGGTTTTTCGGCAGTTTAGGAAGGGTAAAAGGCGCCTGGTATTTAAAACCCAGGCGTGGGCCGCTTAATCTGCGGTCAAATGCAAATAATGGGTCGCTGGCTGAAATACCGTCGGTAACTTCTCCGCTATACTTTAGCCTTAGCTTCTCCTGATAACTGATAAAACCGGCAAAGATATCCAGCGCAAAGCCGGTATTCTTATGTGTGTATAAATTTTGATACAGGTCTACGTTCCAGATGTTTATTTTATCGCCGCTTAAATGCAGAGGCATACGGGTGACGTTAAAACCAAAAAAGTTCCTGATATCAAAAATATTGACATATCCGGCCTCATCTTTGACAAAATCCCCTGTGGCCAGAGATCCTTCGATATGGGTCTTGGGCGTAAAATAAAAGCCCGCTTTATATACTTCCAGCCGGGTTCTTAATCTTGACTTAATGGTGATCTTATCACTACCAACGCCAAAAGATGGCCATGTCTCTGCACGGTCCATGATCGTCTGTTCATATTTTCCGGACAACCACATCGAACCATAACTTATTTCAAAGCGCTTAAAGGATTTCCCGTTGTCTTTTGTGGCCTTGGTTGCAGCCTCTTTATTGGTTTCAGTTGCTGCGAAAGCAGGGCTTAAACTCGCTGCTAAAAATAACGTAGCGATAAGGGTAAATACGAAATACGGGGCCCGGAAATAGCCATAAACTGATTTTATTTTATTTTCCATGAATACCTCTGGGCTTTATTATATTTTATTAATAAAGCCTTTGCAATAATTATGTGGAAAGAAGCGAGTACTTCAGCGAGCTGCCAGCAGCTCGTTAATCCGATCGGCGATAGGGCCTAATTTATCCTTAGGGTAAATATAATATGCATTTACCGCCTGCGCGCAATATTGTGCTAAAGAAGCGACCTGATGGGATTTTTCTGCGCTGGATATGCCTAAGACCATTTCTTCGATATTCAGGCGTAAGATCTTTTTAACTTCTCTGGAGGCGGCCTTCTTGGTAAGGGCTCTGCCTCGCCCTCCTAGATCCGGGCATAATATCAGGCTGAGCCGCGATCTCTCCTGCATTAGGCCGGGCTTAAGGTCACTGATCTTAAAAGACAATTTATCGGGCTTTCTCCTGTAAACACGCCTCCTACGCATCAGCCTTAGGCATTGCGTATGCCTTAAGGCATCGCGCTCCTTTAAAGAAATATATTTTAAAAAAGGGAACAAGAATAATTTGTTCTGCTCTTTTTTAATCAAGATAACATTATCTCCCAGGCAATTAAAATCTCCTCTTAAAAGATTGAAGGCCAGCGTTGATTTTCCGGCTGACGCCGAACCCAGGATAAGAATACCTTTACCATCCTTTTCCAAGGCACAGCCATGCATCATAAAATAACCGTTTTTCGCCAGCCAATCAAACAAGGCCGTGTAGAAAAAATATTTCAGTTCACCGCCTAAAACAGGATTATCCTTGTTGAAGAATAGCCTTCCCCGGGCCTTATCCCAATAGCCAGCACCTATATTCTTCCGGTAATAAAAAACCTTTTCTCCGGCCAGGCGAAAATTACCCTGCTCGCCTCGCCTATCTTTACGCTTCCAAGGGTCAAATTTATTCCTTTTATCTAGATCAGCGCCTATGTTCTTAAAACCGCATATGATATCGAGTGTAAGATCATTCCTGATTGCCGGAGGAAATGTTTTAAAGAAAGGAAGATATTCTTTTATTATCTGAGAAACAAACCGGCGGTTATTTGTGCGTAAACACACCCGTTTCCCGTAGACATCGACGGTAACCTGGCTATTTAAGTTCCGGCATTTATTCATTTTCAATATAGATCTTCCCTTTTAAGAAATTACTGTGCATCCCTTTTTTTAAATATGCCCGATCCTGGTAATAGCCGATCACCGGGCTGCCGATGTTTAAAAAATCCGCCTTAAAGGCCTTGAATTTTTTGCAAGAACTCTCCGGGGCACTTATTACGAACCTTATCCCTCTCGGCATACAGGTAGTAGATTTTTTTCTTAACAAAACTTTATCCTTAACCCTGTATCCTGCGTCGGCCATCATGCTTTCCTGGGCCCCTTCTATCTGGAGGCCCTGGTAGGCCTCTATGGCAACATTAAATTCTATCAAGTTTTCACTTACCAGTTTTACCTGCCATATTTGCGCAACCGGCAGGTCCAGGCTCTCTCCTCTGGCCAAAATAGTGCTGCTGTCTGTTCTTGAGATGTCCCAAAGCGCGTTCTGAGAATCGCGCCATAAGCCCTGGACAAGAAGAGCGGTATACAGGCCCAAGCCGCTGGTCAATTCTCTATTGTTATAGTATATCCTTCCCTGGCCAAAATCAAAAAATAACCTTGTCTTTCCTTTTTCGATAGAATAACGGGGGGCAAGAGATCTCCTTGTTTCTAAGAACTTCGTCTTCTGCCTATCCATTATTTCTTTAAGCTCTTTATCGGACCTGGCCATAACTACGCTTAGCTTAATTTTTGCGCTCTTGTGGTCTTCGCTATATTTGACCGGGCTGGTAAAGATCAATTTCCTATCTCTAAGCGTATATTGGACCTGCATAGCGGAGCCCAAAGGCTCCTCCAGCGTAATCAGCGCCCGCGGCTGGGATCTATTTTTATTTTCCAGAGCCAGGAATGTGGCGGTGGGGTCTTTAAAAATAATGCCCCCTTTATCTGTTTTCTTGAACCTTCCCTGGCCAGACATATCAGACCATCTGTAATATTCATGGCCTGCGATAAACTTGACCCGCGCCATCTTTAATTTATGCATATCGATATTGTTTTCATACTCAAACCACATCTGGGCTGACAAAGTGCGCCCGGCATTAAGCAGCTCTAGAATGATCACCTGCTTCAACCCCGGCAGGCTGCCCCAGGCGCCTTCCAGCCTTAATTTTCCATCGCTTGATTGATCCGCTTTCCAGGTAGCTGCGCCAAAATTATAACTGTTATTGCCATAGGTGAATTCCGTATCCAGAGAATGGATCGCGCAAGGCTTAGGGGATAGAGAAAAAGTTATTTTCTTGTTGAGAAAAATGAGCTCGCTGCCTAAGGCGGCGAATGGCTTCTTAAAATAGATGTATGCCCGGTAACTGTCCGGAAGCTCTATCGTACGCGCCAGGATAAATTTATCTTTTTCTTTCAGGAAATCCCTGATATATCCACCCCCGTCTTTAAAATCATCTTTTAAAAGAAGCCCCGGGAGTATGGAAGAAAAGGCCTTTTTACTTTTATCCAGCCATAAAAATGAGCGGGTGAAATATTCTTTTATATAGCCTTCGTATTCCGGCCAGGGCCCGGCCTTGGATATGAATATCACATTATTTATTCCCTGGGGGTCTTTTATGAACTCTAAAAAATCTTCTATGGCATGGAACACGATAAATGGCATATAAATTCCTGTTAAATCCACATTTTTGGCTAAATAATATTCCAGGACAGACGGATAACAGAATATTTCTTGCATATACGCATCTGCGCAGAACACTACTGATCTTAGGGGAGGATTTTGATAATATCGCGCGATGGCCAGCGCAACCTCGTCCATTTTAAAATCCTGGACAAAAGGAGCCCCGCCTGACCAGCTGTGATGCTTATCTTGAGCGAAATAAAGAAAATGCACCTTCCCTATGGGAGTAGCGATATAACAACTCTCTCTTCTCCTATGCTCGTCAAAGGAGATGTCAAAGAATTGAACGACGCCCAGAAAAATAACCGAAAAAATAAAAATACGCCTCCAGTATCGTTTGGATATAGCCTGTAGGCCTGCGGCAGAGAGCAATGCCAAAGCCGGTAAAGCAGGCAGCATATACCTGCTCTCTTTGGTAAAATATAAAGAGAATATGCAGAATGGGATGATGAACCATAAAATAACGATCTTTTGCTCCTTGATCATTTTGCGATAAGTAAATACGGCGAAGCATAAGACCAGAAAAAACAAGAATGATAATTCTTCGTTAATAAGCGCGGCGAACCCCTGAGAAATATTGTTTATGCCGAATACGGCTTCGCCGGAATCCATGCTTGGCTTGTTGTGGACAAAGACATAGATAAAAGTTTTTAGTCTCGCAATAAATACCTGTAAGGCCGGCAAATACCACACTGCTGTAATGCAGGCCCCCAGCAGTAAAGATAATAAAAAATTACGCGCTGCTTTTTTTGAAGAAAGCGGGCGTCTATTCTTTTTTGAAAGATATATCCGGTATGCGCTATAAAGGAGCGGACCAAAGAGGAAAAAAATAAACGACCATTTAGTCAGCATGCCCAGGCCCAAAGATACGCCGAAGAGGATAGAGTTTTTCCTGTCCTGGAAATCATCCGCATAAAGCAATAAGCATATGCTCAAACAAACCATAGCCAGCAGGGCAAAATCAATGCTAAAAAAACGCGAATACCTGAAGAATAATGGGTAAAGAGAAAGGATCAAAACAGAAAGTATGGCCGTTTTCCTGTCAAAAATTTTTATTCCGATGTAATATAGCGCGTAAAAAATAACGGCGATGTAAACAACATTAACCATCACCGCGATAATATAACCATCGCCAAAAAGCATCCTGAAGCATGCGGCAAAGATATGAAAAAAGGGCGGCCAGAAATCATAAAATATGCTTGCGTTTTTTTTAAAAATTCTGGAGCTAAGTAATAAGTGGTTGTACTCATCGGGCCCGGAAGCATATTTATTGAGGGTGAGCCAAATAGTATCGACCGCGGCGTGGAAAGCGATTAGCGCGCAGATAAGCAGATTATCGCGCTTTTTAAAGAACCTCTTTACTGCTTCTATTAAATATCCTGGTCGGTCAAACACGTCTTTTTATTAATAGTTTGGCGGCGGTGAGTAAATAGAAAACGAACCTGAATTTATAAATTTTTTTTGTTTTATCGCTGTATGGAGGCAGGCCGACGACCTGCGCGAAAACTTCTATCGGGATATTAAAGGCGTATTTGACGGACTCTCTAAAGCTATCGTACAATAAAATTTGCGACTTCATACACATCGATTTAAAAAAATCGAACGAGCTGGCCGGATTTCGCGGCAGAAGGAACATATTGTTCTTTATAAACCTGCTGATAATTGATTTTCGTAGGCTAGAAACAACAAGCCGGTTGATCATTTTATTGGCGCAAGAAGAACCTACGCTTAATTCTATCTGTCTTAAAATAAAATATACCAGGGAATTCAATTGGCATCTTTTGATCTCGCTAAAAATATATTCCCGATCAAGGGTAGCATCATATTTCTCCAATAACAGCGCTATATCGCAAATGTTTTTAAGCGAGAATCTTCTGCCGAACCTCCTGTAATGGATACAAAGCCCTAAAAAGGTATCTTCGGCTGACAATACTTTTATTGACCTGCCGTTTACGCTTAAATTCCTTATATTATCCCAAAGCCTGGCGGGAATATTGCGATCATAGCCGGTAACACCCAGGGACCAATGGAGTTCCACTGTAAATATCGATCTCTGTTCGGCGCCGGTTTTAGAAAATATAAGGTGGCAGCTGTTATTACGCCAGTACGATTCGCTGTATCCTTTCAGGTCTTTCTGATAACCCAGGGCGGTAAGGACGCCCTCCGACCGCTCCACATCCTGTTTCTTACAGATAATATCCAGGTCCCGCATTTGCCTGGCCTGTTCCGGTTTATAGACGTCGGATAAAAGAGCCAGGCCTTTTATCGGCAAGATATCGATATTTTCTTTTTGTAAGTTGCCGGATATCTTCCAGAACTCATCCCAATAACCGGCTAAATAATACCGGCAGGCGGAATATTTCTCATTTAACCATTGAATTATGTAAGGAGGCGCTGCTGAAGAATAATCCTTTAGGATGAGATACGCCAGAGAGGATATTTCGTGGTATTCCAGGATCTGTTTGACTTTTTCCCAGTCGAGCTTGTCGTTACTAATGTATTTGTTAATTTCCTGCGTAGACGCGCCATGAATGATTTCGTTCGCGATCCCTAAAACCAGCCTCGCTTCAGGACTTGGCCTGAGAGATGTTTTTGTTGCCATGATCGAGTTCGCCTCGTCCACATTCCGAAGCCTCTCCGCTAATGATACCTACGGCGTGATCCAGCGCCGGAAGGATAATATCCAAACATTCCTCTACTGCCCTTGGGCTGCCAGGAAGATTGATGATCAGCGTTTTCTTTCTTATTCCCGCAACGGCCCTCGATAATATGGAACGCGGGGAACTCTTAAAAGAAAGAAGGCGCATGGCCTCGCAAATCCCCGGGACCTCTTTATCTATTACTTTCAGTGTCGCTTCAGGGGTGACGTCTCTGGCAGATAATCCCGTACCGCCCGTGGTAAAGATGATATTGCACCTTTCTTCTGTAAGCGCGATCAATTTATCAGAGATCTCTTTTTCATCGTCCGGCAGTATGCAATATACGCATTCTTTGGCATGAAGCTCTTTTGAAACTATGTCTTTTATCAGTAAGCCACTTTTGTCTTCTCTTTCTTTTCGGGAACCTTTATCGCTGGCAACAATTATCCCTATTTTCATTCAAGCACCTTTATTTTATCCGACGTCTTGACTTCGCCCGGCTTGATCACCCTTACGAAGACACCTTCTTTGGGCATAACGCAAAAACCTACTGAACGATATATGGCGCAAGGATTATGGCAGGTCTTTCCGATCTTGGCCACCTCGACAACAGCATCATTGCCAACCATCAATCTTTGGCCGATAGGCAGGGCCATAAGGTCGAGCCCTTCTGTGACGATATTCTCCCCGAAATCTCCGTAGGAAAGCTTTAAACCCTGCTTTTCCATCTTTGAAATAGATTCATGCGCCAAAAAGCTTACTTCTCTGTCCAGCGAGCCGGCATGCGCATCACCGACGATGCCCCATTTTTCTTTTAAGGTAACTGTATCAACTTTTTTCTTGGCAGTATGTTTTTTCTTGCTCACACACAACGCGAGGATAACGCCTTCCCGGCCGGGCTTCATTTGCCTCTCCTGATATATCTGCCGCTCTTTCCCCCTGATTTCTCCAGCAAAGATATGTCCTTTATAGTAATGCCTCTGTCTAGGGACTTGCACATATCATAGACCGCCAGGCATGCCGCGGATACCGCGACCATGGCCTCGACATCCGGCCCAGTACGGCCCAAGTTCGAAACCATGCTTTCAACCCTGATAGTATCTTCTGCTATTATTTTTATTTTCACATCGACCTGGGTCAGTAATAAAGGGTGGCACAGCGGAATAAGGCCAGGCACATTCTTCGCAGCCATAATTCCCGCGATCTGAGCGGCAGAAAAAACGTCTCCCTTGATCACCCGTCCCTCTTTAATTGTCTTGATAACTTTGCTAGAGGTAACCACATAACCTTCTGCGCGGGCGAGGCGCCGGGTCTCTTTTTTAGCAGATATGTCGATCATGCGCAAATCGCATTTAGCGCTGGCAACCATTAAATTATCCTCCTATGTGTATCATGGATCTCTTTCTCACCGCCGTACAGCCATTTTTAGGTTTCAACGACACCACCCTGGCTATGGCCCTATCCTCGTCTTTGTAATCACGGATATTCACCGTTTCTTTGGAAAAAAGGCAGGGCAGCAATAACCCGTCGCTGGTCAAGCGTATTTTATTGCAGAGCCGGCAATCGGGCGGCCGGTGGAAAAGAGAACCGTCGCCATTACCCGAGCTCTCTTTGCCCCTGGAAAAATCCATCTTTTTGATAAATTGCATTTTATATCCGTTCCTCTTGCAGAAATCAATGAAATCACGCTGTTCCATGTCGTTGACCCCTTCCAGGACCACGAAATTCAGTTTTACTTCCAACCCTTCCTGGCTGGCCGTTTTAATCCCGTGCAGGACGTCGTTTAAGCAATGTTTTTTGGTAATATGTTCATATATTTCCGGCCTGAGGCTATCCAGGCTTACGTTCACCCGCTTCAACCCCGCCTTTTTAAGCTCTTTGGCATAATCCGCGAGAAAAATGCCGTTCGTCGTCAGGGCGACCTCCTGGATCCCTTTTATCGCGGCGGTCCTGGTGATGAGAGAAATTATATCTTTTCTTAAAAGAGGCTCTCCGCCGGTAAACCTTATTTTGGTTATTCCGCAAGCCACAGCCTTCGTGGCGATATTAATGATCTCTTCGCCGGATAAGAGGTCGGCCTTATCCGATATTTCTGCGCCGGTGGGAAAACAATATACACACCTTAAGTTGCATCTCTTGGTCACGGCGATGCGTAGGTACGTTATTTGCCTTCCATATGGGTCGATCAATTTACGCATATAAAATCCTTAATCCAGTATCTCTACCGGGTATTTCTCGCCGGCGGAAATTTTTCCTCTGTCTTCAGGGACCGTCAACAAGCCGTCGCAGGCGGCCAGGGACTTAAGCAAAACGGGCACCTGCCTGCCTGATAGATAGGCGCGTATTTTACTGCCTTGCCCTGCTATCTTCACCCTTAAAAAATGCCTTCTGCCTTTATCCACGCTGATTTTTTCTGCAACCTCTGCCATTATTTTATGCCTGGCGGGATTTTTATAACCCATCATCTTTAATATTGCCGGCCGGATGAATTTTTCGAAGACCACGAAAGAAGTGGCCGGGGTGCCGGGAACGCAAAATATGGGCTTCTGTTTTAACAAGGCAAAGGCAAATGGCCGGCCGGGCTTGATCTTCACCCACCAAAACTTTATATCGGCGCGCATACGTAACAACATCTTCAATATTATATCTTTCTTTCCCCTGGATACGCCTCCGGATAAGATCAAAACATCCCCTTTCAGTCCTTTTCTGATCGCCCTGATAGTTCTACCGGGGTCATCCGAAGTAATACCTAATAGGCTCGGCCGGGCGCCACACTCTAATGCCTGCGCAGCCAAAGAATATGAATTACTATCCCTGACGCTATATTTGTCAACCTTTTCTCCCGCGTCAACCAATTCATTCCCAGTGGACAATATATTTACCGCCGGGTTCTTAAAAACTTTTACCTGCTTATAGCCCAGCGCGGCCAGCATTCCTACTTCGATTGGCCGGATGGTTTTTCCTTTTTTTATGATAATTTTCCCGGCCCTGGCCTCCGAGCCTTTTTTGCGTATGTATTGGCCTTTTCCAACAGGTTTATTTAATTTAATGGCTCCATTACTATATTCAACATCCTCTAAAGGGACTACCGCATCAGCTGCTTCGGGTAAAGGGGCTCCTGTCATTATAGAGAAAACTGCTGCTTTTGTGCAAACATAACGCGACTTATCACCGGCATAAATAGTCCCGCTTATTTTTAACCTAACCGGGTCCCCGGGAGAGGCCTTTTTTGCATCTTCGCTTCTTAGGGCGAACCCGTCCCGGCTTGAAATATCGCAAAAAGGAATGGGTTCATTTGCAATAGCATCCTCAGCCAATACGCGCCTTAAGGCAAAAAGGCAATATAACCTTTCAGTATCCAGTACGTTTATCTCTTTCAGGACCAGGCTCAGCGCTTTCTTAAAACTGATGTTCTTCTTCATTATTATAACATTCCTAGCGGAACAATCCAAAACACCTGGAACAGGCAGGCGTCGCCCCGCCGGACCGTAATTTTTTCCTCAACGTGCGGAATCTCGCATTGTTCCAGATACTACTGAATTTTTCTTCGTAAATATTACCCAAGTAAGGATGGAAACACCTTGCTTCCGGCACCACATCGCCATTTGCCAGGATTTGGGCGTGCAACCATGGATTATAGCACATTTTTCTGACAAAAAATACTTCTGGATTACGATAGTATTGCCTAATTGCTTCTGGCGTTTTTAAGTCCAAGGAGAAGAAATAAAAAGGCGTCAGCTTCTTCACTTTACCGATCTGCTCAAAAAGGGCACCCTCATCTACTTCTCTCAAACTCATTTTATTGATACTGCTGGGGGATGCTTCATATGAACCACTGAACTTTGTATTGAAATCTTCCGCCATCTCCCTGGTAATATAATTTAAATGGATGAACTTAAAGCCGTCGACTCCCAGGCCTTGGAAAATAGCTACCGTATCCGAAAGGCAATGCGCGTTTAAAGAAGAGATCGTATAATTGATATATACTTTCGGGAAACTTTTCCTTAACTTCTTCTTAATTTGGATGACCCGCGCTATCCCTTCATAGGCCTTCTCAAAGCTTCCCGGTACGCCCCTGATCTTATCATGCACATCCGGCGGGCCATCTACGGAAACATTGATATAATATGGAGCTAAACCCACGATATCTTCGGCCAAATCCGCCAAGAGGTAACCATTTGTCGCTATATAATAACTCAATTTATTTTGAGAAATAATTTTCATCATCGGCACAAAATCTTTATGCAACAAAGGCTCGACGCCATTGACCCGGATCCTGTCTACATGTGGTGAATGTCCTTTTATATCTTTGATCAGGTCCTTAAATAAGGCTAGCGGCAACTCCTTTTTCCCAGAGGCATTTTTATGATATTCCAGGTCATCGCGCCCCTGGCCTATGTCGCAATGTTGGCATTTTAAATTACAGACACTGTTGATCATTATGGAAATGGTGTATAAGGACGCCGGGGCATACCCATCCCAAGATAAATAGTAGGCTGCATGCGCGATCTTACTTTTTATCCAGGACCTCAACAATAACGGATCCCTCATAATCTTTTTTACAGCGCTTTTTATAACCATATTTTCATACGTAACATGATGTTTCGGGCAATTGGACTGCCGGATAGGATGTGGGGAGGTTCTTTTAAGATTATACCTCTCTTTTCCGGATACGACAACGGATTTGGCGGAAAAAACTATGAAAAAACAAACCCAAACAGTTAAATAAACTGTTTGGGTTTAGGCTGGTCTAGCTGTTAAAAGGTGCTTTTGTTATTCCTGCGGATTGGTGATCTTAAAAACAGCGGCTGCTAACGCTCCGCCCGCAAGATTAGCCACGATAAAGATCCAGAGATTGCTCAAGCTGCTTAATCCCATTACGGTTAAACCTATAGCCACTGCCGGATTAATCGCGCAGCCGGAAATATTGCCT
>JAQUNK010000030.1 GCA_028717645.1 Candidatus Omnitrophota bacterium | reverse complement strand
ACTCGGCACTGGTCCCGATTATTTTTATCCCTGCCCTGGACAAAGGCACAGTGAGATTGATCGGCGTCTGGCCGCCGAACTGCACGATCACGCCTTCGGCCTGTTCCTTTTTTAAGATGTTCAGGACGTCTTCCTTGGTCATCGGCTCAAAATATAATTTATCCGAGGTGTCGTAGTCGGTAGAAACGGTCTCGGGGTTACAATTCACCATGATCACTTCAATGCCCATTTCACGTAATGCCATGGCCGCGTGCACGCAGCAATAATCGAATTCTATACCCTGGCCGATACGGTTCGGGCCGCCGCCTAAAATGGCGATCTTTCTTTTTTTATTCAGCCGCGCCTCGCACTCCGATTCATAAGTTGAATAAAAATAAGGCGTGTAGGCCTGGAATTCCGCAGCGCAGGTATCCACTAATTTATATACTGCTTCCAACCCCATTTTTTTACGCTGGGTACGTAAAACGTCTTCATTGCCGCCGCGCAATTTCACGATCTGCTTATCGGAAAAACCCATTTTTTTCGCCTGGGTAAGGAGCTCGGGACCCAATTCTTTAGCGCTTTGCAGGATCTTTTCAAGATCCACGATCTCCTTGATATTCTGCAGGAACCAAGGATCGATCAGTGTGATCTTATGTATTTCCTCGATAGTGTAACCCAGGCGCAGGGCATCGCCAACATAAAATATCCGCTCGGGGCTAGGCGTAGCCAATTTTTTATCGGTGAACTCTTCTTTTTTCAGCACCGGCTCCAGGCCATTCTTGCCGATCTCTAGGCTCCGCAAACCTTTCTGCAGGGCCTCTTTGAACGTCCGGCCGATGCTCATTGCTTCACCGACGGATTTCATGGAAGTGGTAAGCACAGAACTCGCGCCTTTAAATTTTTCAAAATTAAAACGGGGGATCTTCACTACGCAATAATCGATTGCCGGCTCGAAAGAGGCGGGCGTTTCCTTGGTAATATCATTGGGGATCTCATCCAGAGTATAGCCGACCGCCAGTTTCGCCGCGATCTTGGCAATGGGAAAACCCGTGGCCTTGGAAGCCAGGGCAGAAGACCGCGAGACGCGGGGGTTGATCTCGATGATCACCATCCGGCCGTCCTTGGGGTTAATGGCGAATTGGATATTCGAGCCGCCTGTTTCTACGCCGATCCTTCTGATCGCCTTGATCGAGGCATCGCGCATAAGCTGGTATTCTTTATCGGAAAGGGTTTGGCTCGGAGCGACGGTAACCGAGTCTCCCGTATGGATACCCATGGGGTCAAAGTTCTCGATGGAACAGATGATCACTACGTTGTCTTTTTTATCGCGCATGACCTCCAGCTCGTATTCCTTCCAGCCAAAAACCGATTCCTCGATCAGCACTTCGTGCACCGGGCTGATCTCTAATCCGTATTGCGTCATGCTTAAAAATTCTTCTTCAGTCTGCGCAATGCCGCCGCCGGTCCCGCCTAAAGTAAATGACGGCCGGATCACCAACGGCAAGCCGATCTTCTTTAATAATTTCCGTGCGGCGCGGATGTCCTTTACCTTGCCCGAACGCGGCAGGTCCAGGCCGATCTCTTCCATCGCCTGCTTGAATAAGAGCCTGTCTTCGGCAGTTTCGATGGCCTTGCGGTCGGCGCCGATCATTTTTACCTTATATTTTTTCAGTACCCCCATCTTGGATAATTGGACCGCTACATTCAAGGCGGTCTGGCCGCCTAGGGTCGGCAGAAGGGCATCCGGGCTTTCCTTAGCAATGATCTTAGCGACGATCTCCGGGGTGATCGGCTCAATGTATGTGCGGCTGGTAAGGTCCGGGTCGGTCATGATCGTCGCCGGATTGGAATTCACCAGCACCACCTGGAAACCTTCTTCTTTAAGCGCCTTGCAGGCCTGGGTCCCGGAATAATCGAATTCGCAGGCCTGGCCGATGACTATGGGCCCAGAACCAATGATCAATATTTTTTTAATGTCTTTTCTTTTGGGCATTTTTCATCATTCCTACAAATTTTTTAAACAGGTAGTCTGCGTCGTGCGGCCCGGGTGAGGCCTCGGGATGGTATTGTACGGAAAAGATAGGCAATTTTTTATGCTCCAGCCCCTCGGGAGTATGGTCATAGAGGTTGACGTGGGTCATCTTGATATTTTTGTCCGGGATAGAATCAATGTCCACGCAAAAGCCGTGGTTCTGCGAAGTAATTTTTATTTCACCAGTGCTCAAGTCTTTTACCGGATGGTTGGCGCCGTGATGGCCGAATTTTAATTTGTAAGTCTTGCCGCCGAAGGCCAGGCCCAACATCTGATGCCCCAGGCAGATCCCGAAGATCGGGACATGGCCGATCAATCCCTGTACCGCCTCAATCACATATTTTAACGGCTCCGGGTCTCCTGGGCCGTTAGAAAGCACTACCCCGTCGGGCTTTAAACCCAAGATCTCTTTTGCGGTTATGCCCGCAGGTACTATTTTCACCCGGCAGCCGACACGAGCCAGCGAACGCGGTATATTATATTTTACTCCGCAATCGATGACCACCACCTGCCAGCCTTTTTTAGGCGAACCCTTCCAATCATACGCTTTTTTACAAACTACTTCCTTGACCAGATCTCTGCCCACCAGGCCCGAAGACCCTTTGGCTTTTTTCACTAATCTTTTTTTATCCAGATCACGGCTGGAAATTATCGCCTTCATTGCCCCGGAGGTCCTCAGATGCCGCGTCAACGCGCGTGTATCCACGCCCTCGATCCCGGCGATGTTATTTTTCTTCAGGTATTCATCCAGGCCCATCGAACTGCGCCAATTTGAATGGATAGTGCTGCTTTCCTTGACCACAAATCCTTCTGCCCAGGGCCGATGAGATTCTACATCCTCTCTATTTACTCCGTAATTTCCGATCAAAGGATAGGTCATAGTAATAATCTGGCCCTTGTAAGAAGGGTCAGTAAGAATTTCCTGATACCCGCTCATCGAGGTATTAAATACCGCCTCGCCGTATCCTTCGCTGGCCGCGCCGATACTTTCACCTTCTAAAACAAACCCGTCTTCCAGCGCTAAGATCGCCTTCATCCGGCCCTTCCTTTCTTATTCATACGCTGGTCCTCTCCATAAACTTTAAAATATTTTCTCCAAATATATTTTCTTAGCAAAAATTCTGAATTATGCAGGAAGGGTTGGATTCACAGCAACTCCCTTACTTTCTTAATTGCCTCATCCACGCTGCTTACCTTTATTGCTCCGGGAATGTCCCAGGAGTTCAGGCTGACTACCGGAATGCCGAATTGCAGGCAATAAGCGATCTCTGATAAGGTTCCGGCCTCACCCGGCAGGGCTACGACTACGTCTGCGCTCTTGACTACCAAGGCATTTCTGGCTAAGCCTAAACCCGTGGGAAGAGCAATATTCACGTATTTATTGGCGTCTTTTTTATTGTAACTCGGTAAAATACCTATAGTTACGCCACCTCCAGCCTGAAAACCCTGACAAACTGCGGTCATTGTCCCACCTAGGCCTCCAGAAACGAGTATGTCAACCACTTTTGCCAGTTTTTTGCCTAAATTATGGGCTAATTGTTCCACTTCCTTCGTACAAGTCCTGCCGCCAATCACACTCACGATCTTCTTCTGCATTTTTCCCTTATTTAGCATGCCCCTGACAGGAGTCGAACCTGTACCACTAGCTCCGGAGGCTAGTGCTCTATCCATTGAGCTACAGGGGCGTATTTATAGAATTTTCTTTATTTCCGAAAGGACGAACTCTTTATCTTTTACTTTGAACTGCTGGATACAAAATCTTTTGCTCTCCTGGCTGCCTTTGGCCTTTAAAATATTCTGCATGTACTCCAGGCACTTATTGTTCCCCGCGCCGCTGCCGTAGGTAGTGAAGACGATCGCTGCTTTGGCCTGGATGCCTTTACATTCATCCAGAAAAGTATTCATTGCCGGAGCCGGCCCAAAACCCCAGACCGGAGTACCCAGGCAAATTAAATCGTATTGGCCTAAATCGAAATCCACCGGGGCGAGCCTAGCTCTTTTCTTTCTAAAACCCCGCGCTGCCTGGACAATAAATTTGTCTGATTCATCCAGGGGTTTTAATTCTACGGTTTCTACTTCGCCTTTTTGCTTAAGATATTCTGCCAAATCTTCGGAAACTTTTTTCGTGTTCCCGCTAAAAGAATAGTAAACGATTACGGCTTTCATGCCTTCTCCTAGAACAAGCTTAATTGCTGTTCGTTCTTATCCTGTTTTCCTTCGTCGCCAAAAATGGAAATTATACCGTATTCTCCGTCGTATCCGGCCTTGATGCTTACCTTACCGGCACGTACCCTTAAAACACCTTCGGCAATACGAGCGGGCAGATTTTTTAATAAAGCCTCTTTGGGCGCTTTCAGTAAAATTTCAAATTCCGTGCCGAATTTTGCCAGGCAGGCATAATATTCTTTTTCTACGCCCTGCGTGGCCTTGCCCAGGCCTTTTGCCTCGGCGACGATCTCCTCAAAAGGGATCATATTTTTATAGGGGATGGCCTCCGGCGGCACGAACCCTTCCGGCCTATCGGCTAATTGTTCTACGCGGTTCATCACTCCGACGGTGAGCGACCTGCCGCACTTGGGGCATTTGTTCTGGTGCTCCCGGGTTTCTTTGGGTGAATACCTCACCCCGCATAATCTATGCCCATCGAAATGATATTTTCCTTCTTCGGGGAAAAATTCGATGGTGTATAAAAATCTCTTTTTATCTTTGGTCTTTAAGACCTCCCGGATGGTCTGATAATCCAACTCGCAATCAAAAACATTGGCCTCACGGCCGATCTTGGACGCGGAATGCGAGTCGCTGTTTGAGACCAGGCTAAATTTATCCAAAGCGCTCAGGCGCCAGTTCATTGCCGGGTCGCTGGATAATCCGGTTTCCAGGGCAAATATCTTATCGGTCTGTTTTCCGAAACAATCCTCGATCTTGTCAAACCCGGACATCGAGCCGAATAAAGAAAACCAGGGCGTCCAGATGTGCCCGGGGATGAAGATACAGTTCTCATCAATATCGAAAACGATCCTGGCCAGGTCCTCGGCATCCATCCCTAAGATCGGCCGGCCGTCGCTGGCTAAATTCCCGTGCCGGCTCAATACTTCATTGATCTTATCTACGGTTTTAAAAGACGGCGCCAAAATCACATTATGGATACGATAGGTCCGGCCCTTCTTGGAATAGATGCTGCTGATCTCACTACTGAGCACAAAATAGACGTCGTGATATTTATACAAACCGTTGGCCGCATCTTCTAAATTCCGGCGCAGTTCTTCCAGCCAGAGATGGTGGGTAAAATCACCGGTGCCCATCAATTTAATGCCCTTGAGTTTGGCCCATTCAGCAATATGCTGAATATCCATTTCGCGCGAGGTCGCGCGCGAATATTTTGAGTGGATGTGGAAATCAGCGATAAATTCCATTGTTTTATTTTTGCCGAGAGAAATAAATGATCTCTCCGGAGCAAATCGTGTACTCTACGTATCCTTTGAATGGAAAACCCAGGAATGCGGAATTTTTCGAGAGAGACGCGATGTCCTCCTTGCTCATGACCCATTCTTTATTTGGATCAATGATGGTGATATCCGCTTCTTTGCCGCTCGATAACGTCCCTTTATCTATGCCTAATATCTTTGCCGGGTTAAGCGTGAGTTTCCTCACTAAAGCCGGCCAGTCCAGTATGCCAGCGTGGATCAATTCGGTTACACTCGCCGCTAACAGCGTCTCCAGGCCGATGGTGCCGAACTCCGCGCGTTCGAATTCTACGTCTTTCTCGTTTTCCGTATGCGGGGCATGGTCCGAGGCGATCACATCTATGGTTCCGCTCTTTAAGGCCTGCCTGAGCGCTTTCACATCGTCTTTGCCCCTTAACGGCGGATTCATTTTCTTATTGGTGTCGTAATCCGTAAGCTCTTCTTCAGTAAAAGTAAAATAATGCGGTGCGGTTTCCGCCGTGACCTTAACACCTTTTTTCTTGGCCTTGGCGATCAACTCAACCGATTCCTTGCAGCTGACATGCGCAATGTGCACGCGGCTACGGGTTTTTTCTGCCAGATGGATATCTCTTTCTACGCGCCGGTATTCTGACTCAGCCGATATGCCGCGTAGGCCCAGCCTCGTCGAAAAAGCACCCAAGTTCATTACCCCCTGGCCGCTTAAATTTTTGTCCTCCGAGTGGCAAATAACCGGTAATTTGTTTTTCTTCGCCTGTTTAAAAGCAGCGAGCATCAGGCTGGTGCTCTCTACCGAAGAACCATCATCGGAAATGGCCACAATCCCGGCCTTCTTTAAGCTAGAAATCCTGGCCAACTCTTTTCCCGCCCTCTCCTTGGTGATGGCCCCGCAGATAAAGACATTGGCCTGAGCGGTTTTTTTGATAATTCCTTTTAATAACCCGACGGCTTCCAGGCTATCCATGGCCGGCTGGGTATTGGGCATAGCCAAGACAGAAGTCACCCCGCCTTTTAATGCGGAGCGCGTGGCGCTGGCCACAGTTTCCTTGTCCTCCCTGCCGGGTTCCCGTAAATGCACGTGCATATCCACTATCCCGGGGATAACTATTCTGTGAGCCGCATCGATAACTTCATCGGCTGAGCTGGAAATATTCTGGGCCAGGCGGGTTATGCGTTTGTCCTCTATGAGAATATCCAGGATTTCATTCCGGTTATTTGCCGGATCGACCACTAAGCCGTTTTTAATCAGTATTTTCATGGAGGCCTCTGGCTTGAGATACTAAATAAAGTACTGCCATCCTTACAGCAATACCATTGGTCACTTGCTCTAAAATTACCGCGTGCTCGCCGTCGGCTACGTCGCTGGCCATCTCTACCCCGCGATTGATCGGGCCGGGATGCATGATGACAATATCTTTTTTGGCTTTCTTTAATCTTTCCTTGGTAATACCGAAGGTCTTAAAATATTCCAATTGTTTGGGGAAAGCGTTCTGCTCGTCGCGCTCAAATTGCATGCGCAGGATGTTCAGCGCATCCGCATCTTTTATCGCCGCGTCGATATCCGAGGTTACCCTGGCACCCATTTTCTCTATGCCCGGCGGGATGAGCATCTTAGGTGCACAGACCGTAACCTTGGCACCCAATTTGGTCAGGCCCCAGATATTCGAACGCGCCACACGCGAATGGGCAATGTCTCCGACGATGCTGACGCTTAAGCCCTGGATATCTCCCAATTTTTCTTTTAAGGTGAACATGTCCAGTAATGCCTGCGTAGGATGCTCGTGCCAGCCGTCTCCGGCGTTGATCACGCTGATTGCCACGTTGCGCGCCAGGATATTGGCCGCGCCCGAACAATTATGCCGGATGACGATGATGTCGGCCTTCAGCGCCTGGATGTTCCTGCCGGTATCGATCAGGGTCTCGCCCTTACGTACGCTTGATTCCTGGGCGGCGATATTGATCACGTCGGCAGACAGCCTCTTTGCCGCTACTTCAAAAGATACCCTGGTACGGGTGGAAGGTTCATAAAATAGATTTACCACGGTTGAACCGCGCAGCGCCGGGACCTTCTTGATGCTGCGGGTAGAAACCTCTTTAAAAGAGGCCGCGGTAGAAAGGACCAATTCGATCTCTTCTTTGTTCAAATATTCCAGTCCCAAAAGGTCTTTTTTTATCCAGTCGCTCATACAGTTTTCTCCACGACCAAAACTTCATCTTTGCCGTCGGACTCTTCCAGGTGCACGTCGATCATTTCATTTTTTGCAGTGGGGATATTTTTCCCCACGAAATCCGCGCGGATCGGCAGCTCCCTATGCCCGCGGTCAATGAGCACTGCCAGCTGTATGGATTTGGGCCTTCCCAGGTCTACCAAGGCATCCAGCGCGGCACGGATGGTCCTGCCCGTATACAACACATCGTCGACTAAGACGATATTCTTGTCATTGATATCAAAATCTATTTCCGTTTTATGCACTACCGGCTTGGTTGAGATAAGCGTCAGGTCATCGCGGTAAAGGGTAATGTCCAAAATACCGACGGGTATCTTTTCCTTTTCTATGGTTTCAATACAACCACCCAGCCTCTGGGCGAGGTATGCGCCGCGGTTACGGATGCCCACCAGGCACAAGCCCCCCGTGCCCTTGTTTTTCTCCAGTATTTCATGGGCGATACGGGTGACGGCGCGGCTGAGCGCTTCTTTATCCAATATGCAAACTTTGTCTTTAGGCATAAAAAAATCCCGCCCTATTTTGTTTAGAGCAGGATACGTTTATGGTTATTTTTAACTTCACTTTTTTCTCCTTAACCGCCTCGCGGGGCGGCCTTAAAGGCTTTCATATAGTATATCCCATCGAAAGCATAAGTCAAGTTTTTATTTTTGGGGCCCCACGACGATAACAAACTCACCGCGCGGTTTCTTGTTTTTAAAATATTCCAAAATTTCTTTCACTTTGCCGCGCCTAACCTCTTCGAACTGCTTGGTCAGTTCCCTGGCACAGGCGATCTCCACATCGCCCATCACGCTGAAGACCTCCGAGAGCAATTTAAGCAGGCGGTGGCAGGATTCATAAATGATCACCGTGCGTTCTTCTCCGGCTAATTCTTTTAAACGGCTTATGCGCCTGCCCTGTTTAACCGGTAGGAACCCTTCATAACTAAAGCGTTGCGTAGGTAGCCCGGACAAAACCAGGGCCGCGATCAGTGCCGTGGGCCCGGGGATAAAACTTACCGCTATGCCGTTATCTATGCTTAAACGGATAAGGTAAGAACCGGGATCGCTGATACCCGGGGTGCCGCTATCCGAGATAAGCGCGACTGACTTTCCCTGTTTTAGCAAAACCAACAGTTCTTCCGCCTTCTTGATCCTGTTATAGGAATGATAGCTGGTCAGCGGCTTATCTATCTGATAGTGTTTAAGCAATATCCCGCTATGCCGCGTATCTTCTGCAGCGACCAGGTCTACACTTTTTAAGGTTTCCAGCGCGCGCAGGGTAATGTCTTTTAAATTACCGATGGGCGTAGAAACGACAAATAGCATGGAGAGGTTTTATTCTACTGTTACCGACTTGGCTAAATTCCGCGGCTGATCCACGTCGCAACCGCGCTTTAAGGCGATGTTATAGGCCAACAATTGCAGGGGTATGGCCACTAAAAGCGGCGAAAAGATCTCTTCTGTCTTGGGGATATAGATTATTTCTTTGGCCTGTTTTTTGATCTCCTCCTCGCCTGAGGTCGCGATAATGATGATCTTGCCCCGGCGGGCCCTTATCTCCTGGATGTTCGAGATCATTTTTTCAAAGGTCCCGGCGTCGGGCGCGATGCAGACTACTGCACGGTATTCATCGATCAGGGCGATCGGGCCGTGTTTCATTTCGCCGGCGGCGTATCCTTCTGCGGGGATATAGGAGATCTCTTTCAGCTTCAGCGCACCCTCGAGGGCTGAAGGATAATTTACGTTCCTGCCTAAATAAAGGAATGAACCAAAATGTGAATGTTTCCTGGCGATACGGCCGATAAGGTCTTTATTTTTGAGAATATCCCCGACCAGGCGCGGCACCTTTTTAAGGGCAGTGACGTATTTTGCATAAAGATTTTCGTCGAGGGAACCGCGCAATTTAGCCAGATATAACGCAAAAAGGCTGAGCACGGCGATCTGGGCAGTATAGGCCTTGGTCGAGGCGACACCGATTTCCGGGCCGGCGTGAGTGTATAAAACCGCATCCGACACCCGGGTAAGGCTTGAGCCCAGGACATTGCAGACCGAAAGGATAAACGCCCCTTTATCTTTTGCTTCGCTTACCGCAGCCAGCGTATCTGCGGTCTCGCCAGATTGGCTGATGGCAATGGTCAGCGTATTTTCATCCAGGATGGGGTTACGGTAACGGAATTCGCTGGAAAGGTCAACGCTTACCGGCAGCCGGCACAATTCTTCGATCAAATACTTGGCGACCAGGCCGGCATGGTATGCCGTGCCGCAGGCGACGATGGAAATATTCTTTTTCGCCAGGAGTTCTTTTTCCTGGTTTTCCAATTCCGGGAAGATAACTTCGCCGTTACCCAATTTATGCTTAAACATCCTATCCAGGACCTCGGGCTGCTCGTGGATCTCTTTTAACATAAAGTGCGCAAAGCCCTGCTTTTCCGCCTGGCGGATATCCCAGTCTATTTTCACTATCTTTTTCTCGATCTTCTTACCCGCCAGGTCGCTGACCTGAAAACCGTCGCGGGTAATGGTCACCAATTCTCCTTCGCCTAAAAATACGATGTCTTTGGTGTAATCAAGCAGGGCGGTAACATCTGAAGCCAAAAAATTCTCTTTCTCGCCCAGGCCCAAGACCAAAGGGCTCCCCTGGCGGGCGCCGATCAATTTATTGCGCTCTTTTTCGGCCAGCACGACCAGGGCAAAAGATCCTCTTAGTTCGCGCAGGGCCTTACGCACTGCCTGTTCCAAGTCGCCGTTGTTGTAGAATTTCTCGATAAGGTGCACAATGACCTCCGTATCGGTCTGCGACTTAAAAACGTGCCCTTCTTTGATCAGTTGCTCTTTGATTTTTTCGTAATTCTCGATGATGCCGTTATGCACCAGGACGATCTTATTTTTGCAGTCTGTGTGGGGATGGGCATTAGCGGTATTGGGGATGCCGTGGGTGGCCCAGCGGGTATGCGCGATGCCGATCGAGCCGCTTAAGGGTTTTTTGTGCAGCAGGGTTTCCAGCGCTTTAATTTTACCGGATAGTTTTCTTACTGAGACGAGGCCTTTTTTATCCACAATGGTGGCCATGCCGGCAGAATCATACCCGCGGTATTCCAGGCGCTTTAAGCCTGTAAGTAATATATTTTGGGCCTGTTTATCTCCAACATAACCGACTATTCCGCACATAATTTTAATGAGGCCACAATTTATGGAGCGCAAAGCGCGACATAAGTTGTCCGGCCGAATTAATCCCGCCGGATATTAATTCAGAGGTAGGGCGGGATGATCTGCGTCGCCCCGATACGATTGAGGCACCTTGAAAGTTAGCGACCCCAGCGGGATTTGAACCCGCGTCGAGAGCTTGAAAAGCTCTTGTCCTAGACCAGGCTAGACGATGGGGTCTTAAAATCTATTCTTCTTCCTTGGTCACCACTTTGGCGATGGCGGTTACGGTATCGCCTTTTTCCAAGGAAATGAGGCGCACGCCCTGGGTGTTGCGTCCGGTGGCGCGGATATCTTTTACCGGGCAGCGCACGATCATGCCTTTTTGCGTGATGGCCATCACTTCATCCTCGTCGCTGACCACTTCAAGGCTGACCACCATGCCGTTTTTATCTGTTACCTTGAGATTAATGATGCCTTTGCCGCCGCGCGATTGCAGACGGTATCCGTCAAAGCCCGAACGCTTGGCGAAACCGAGCGCGGTCACGGTCAGCAGGGTCAGGTCATTACGCTTATCGATCTCCGGGGCAAAAACCTCCATACCGATGACCTGGTCTTTCTTACCCATGCGAAAACCGATCACGCCTTTGGCCCCGCGGCCCATATCCCTGATCTGTTCTTCCTTAAATCTGATGGACTTGCCTTCGCGGCTTGCCAGAAGTACATGGTGTTTACCTTCGGAGATCTCTGCGTCGACTAAGGCATCCTTATCATCCAGGGTAATGGCGATCACCCCGGCCTTTCTGGGATTGCTAAACTCGGAAAGCCGGGTTTTTTTGATCACGCCGTTACGGGTACACATGATCAGGTATTTATTTTCGCTGAATTCTTTTACCGCGACGACGGAAGAAATGTCTTCGCCCTGGGCGAGTGACAATAAATTCACAATGGCCTTACCCTTGGCGGCGCGGCCGGCCTCCGGGATCTCATAAACTTTTAGCCAGTAAGCCTTACCTTTATTAGTAAAGATGAGCAGATAATCCTTGGTCGAGGCCACAAAAAGATGTTTGACAAAATCTTCTTCGCGCGTCTCCATGGCGGTAACGCCTTTACCGCCGCGTTTTTGTTTGCGGTAACTGCTCACCGAAAGCCGCTTGATGTAGCCGGCATTGGAAATGGTAATCACCATATCTTCTTCGGCGATCAGGTCCTCGATCTCGATCTCTTCTACCTCACCGACGATCTCCGTGCGGCGTTCGTCACCGTATTTTTTCTTCAGCTCTTCGGATTCCTCTTTGATAATGCCGTCGATCTTCTTTTCGCTGGCCAAGATGGATTTATACAGCTCGATTTTCTTGATCAGCTCCAGGTATTCTGCTTCCAGCTTATCGCGCTCGAGCGCAGTCAGGCGCTGCAATTGCATTTCCAGGATCGCCTGTGCCTGCGCCTCGGAAAGGTCGAATTCTTTTACTAATGCCTCTTTGGCGTGCGCTGTATCTTTAGCCGCGCGGATGGTTTTAATGATCCTATCCAGGAATTTCAGCGCGATCTTTAAGCCTTCCAAAATATGCGCGCGCTTCTGGGCCTTTTCCAGTTCGAATCTGGTGCGCCTACGAATAATATCCTTGCGGTGCTCGACGTAATAGTGGATGAGCTGCTTAAGATTTAATAACCGCGGCCGGGCGTCCACCAGGGCGAGAAAAATAATCCCGAAGGTGGTTTCCAATTGCGTGTGTTTAAAAAGCTGGTTTAAGACGATCTGCGGCTCGGCGTCGCGCTTTAATTCCACCACCACGCGGATACCGTCTTTATCCGATTCATCGCGGATATCCGAAATACCCTCGATCTTCTTGTCTTCCACCAGGCCGGCGATGGTTTCGATCAAGGAAGCCTTGTTCACCTGGTAAGGGAGCTCATTGACCACGATCAGGTCTTTGCCGCCCTTCTGCCGCTCGATATTCGCCCGGGCACGCAGAGTGACTTTGCCGCGGCCGGTGGTATAGGCATCTTTTATCCCTCCCTTGCCGCAGATCAGGCCTGCAGTAGGAAAGTCCGGGCCTTTGACATAACGCATAAGATCTTTGATCTCCGCGTCCGGGTTATCCAGGAAATAAATTACCGCGTCCAACACCTCGGTGAGGTTGTGCGGCGGGATATTCGTGGCCATGCCTACGGCAATACCCGATGAGCCATTTACCAAAAGGTTGGGCAGTTTTGCCGGAACGATCTTGGGCTCGGTCAAAGAACTGTCAAAATTCGGTATAAAATCTACGGTATCTTTCTCAATGTCGGAAAGTATTTCGTTGGATATGGCGGCCAGGCGCGCCTCGGTGTAACGCATGGCTGCGGGTGCGTCGCCATCGACCGAACCAAAGTTACCCTGGCCGTCGACTAGAGGGTAGCGCAAAGAAAAATCCTGCACCATCCTGACCAGGGTATCATAAACCGCAACATCACCGTGCGGGTGGTATTTACCAAGCACCTCGCCGACGATCCTGGCGGATTTTTTATAGGGTTTGGAGTGGTCAAGGTTTAATTCCGACATCGCGTAGAGGATGCGCCGGTGCACCGGCTTTAAACCGTCGCGCACGTCGGGCAAAGCGCGGCCGACAATGACGCTCATCGCGTAATTTAAATAGGCATCCTTAACCTCTTCTTCGATATAAACCGGAATTACTTTTTCTTTCTGTGTGTCTGCCATTAGATATCCAAGTTTTTCACTTCGTGGCTATGCTCTTCGATAAATTCCCTGCGCGGCTCAACCTGGTCGCCCATCAGGACAGTAAAGGTCTTGTCCGCTTCTACTGCATCTTCCAAAGCGACCCTAAGAGTAGTGCGTCTTTCCGGATCCATGGTCGTGGCCCAAAGTTGCTCCGGGTTCATTTCGCCCAAGCCCTTATAGCGTTGTATGTTCATTCCTTTTTTGGCCAGGGTCTTGATAAACTGCAGGATCTCGCGTAAAGAGAAAAAGTCAAAATGCTCTTTTGCCCCGC
>JAQUNK010000029.1 GCA_028717645.1 Candidatus Omnitrophota bacterium | reverse complement strand
TATTTTTTAAAGAAAAAATCCAGGAAATTCTTCAGCCGCTTTGCCTTGATATTGTAATATCCGGCGGATCGGATGAGCTGCGCCAGTTTTTGCGGCTTTAGAGAATTTAATTTTTTTGCCGATAACGCTTTTTCTTTTTTTAAATTGGTAATGGCGCGTGCAACATTCTGCCAACTGGTATTCTGCGTAAGGATCGCGCCGACCATTACTTCGAAAGGGCTGTCCCCGGGCCACCAGCCCTGCGGCCCGAAGCGCTGATAAAGCCGGGCATAAATTTTGTTCAGTTTTTTCTTCATTTTTGAATGAGCAGATGACTTGCGGAATCCCGTCTTTTCGGCGGGGTAAGTTCGGACAGATAAGTTATGCCGCTTTTATTTCTTTTTATGATATTGAGCTCCATAAGTTATATCCTCACTTATTTTTTCCAGGACCACCCGCTGCTTGCTGTAATTGGCCAGTTCTTCGATGAATTTTTTGTAATCCACATACTGCACCGTAGGAATGTAAATTTTTTTGTATTCTTTGTCTTCCTTAAAATATAACGTGCCGTTATCAAAAGTGTATGCCGCTTTTATTTTCATCCACACAGAATCTTTTTCATAGGAAGGCGGCAGGAATCTTATCTTCAAGCCTTCCGGGATCTTTATCTCTATCGACTTTTCCTGGGTGCTTAAAACGTCAAACTCGATCGGATAGTGCCGCGATTCTCTCGCGACAAGAGCCGTGTTTATGGAACTCAATTGCGGCAAGATATAGATATCCCCCGCGCTGACAAAATAATCGTTGCCCTTAAAATTATAATTTATAACCGTCGGCTTATTCAGGTCAGTGGCATTTTCCACGCGGTAACTTTCCAGCTCAGCGCCCACGGCGATCTCCTGGATCTTTTCTTTTAAGGTGTCTTCAATCAGCTTCGGCGGAGTAAAGTTGAGCCAATAACGCCGGCCCTGGTCGTAATAACCGAAGGTGAGCGATTCTTTCTGAGCCTTAATGGAACCGTCCAGGCCCGCTTTTATTTTCAATTCCTCTTTCACGCGGTTTTCTTGCGCAGGGATGAGCGGCGTAGTGACAATTTTATAGCCATCGTCGCGGAACAATAAGACCGACCTTGCCTGGTCATCGGAAGGCAGGTCTTCAAAGGCACAAGTAGAAGCAGTGGGGTCGAGGAAAATATAATTTCCCGCCAGTTCTACCGCTGCTATCGCGTGATTGAATTCTACCGCCGGGAAATCTTCGGATAGGTCATTATTCTCTCTGGTCGAGATCAACACCGGATAGGCGTTTAACCCTGCGTTTTTCAGCATGGAAACCAGTAGTATCGCCTGGTCCTTGCAATCCCCGTATTTGTTGCTGAATATTTCCTCTGCGTGGTGCGGCTCATAACCGGCCTGGCCGTACTCTACTGCCACATAACGGATGTCCTGGGCGCAAAAATTATATATTGCCTGCGCCTTTTCCTTGTCGCTCTTCAAGCCACGGGTGAGTTCGGCGACTTTATTTTTTATAGCTGCGTCGGTAGTGATCTTATCTTTTGCCAGTTTCCACCACCATTGGTAAGCCTGGTCCCAGGAATCAAAAGTAGAAACGAACAGGGAAGGATTTATTTGTGAATCCGGAGGCATTTGCTGCTCGGGGATGATCTGGGGAATGTCTTTAAATTCCCAGGAGTAAGTTTTCCTGCCTTGGGCCTGGGAGATCCCGGGCTTGAGCTCGGCCTTAAAATTATTGTATTCTTCATGCAGATTTTTGATATGCAGCCTGCGTTCTTCGGGAACGCTGATCTCAAACTTACAAAAAATGATCGGCTCTACACTTTGCAAGGGATAGGTAAAACAAAAATCTTTCTTGTTGATCAACTGGCTCTGGTAGGTTTTTATTTTGTATTCCAGAACGGCGTTTTCGGCCACCTCCGGGAAAGAAATGATGTGTACGCGCGCATTGCTGTAGAGTGGAAAATTCAGGTATTTGGAAACATCGCGGATGTGTTTCTTGCCTACCGGGATGACCTCGCCGTCCGGCTTGATCACCCGGGCATATTCTAATTCTACTTTTTCGTCGGTAGAATCGTATTCTGTCTGGACCTCGGAAAATTCCTCTTTGCCGCGGTCGTTCAATATTTTCACCAGGTAATGCTGGCTCCAGGTGGCGGTATTTTGCGGCGTAACCTCGACTTTCTCGTCGCAGTAAAGGATGAGTGCGCCTGCCTGCGCGTAATTACTCGCCTTCGGGGCATTAAGGATAATATCCCTGGTCTTTTGATCGAGGTCGGCAAGCGTAGAGCCCTGTTTAGATTTAGTAATGGCCTCCAGGCGTTCCAGCGCCTGCGCTTTGTAAGGTGCTTCCTTTATTTTATTGTATTGGGCCTGGGCCTGGTCATAGAGATTCAGGCGCTCCGAGGCAAGGCCGTAATAAAAAAGGTACTCCGCATCGTCTGAATTCTCCAGTTTCCGGAATACCTCCAACGCGTCGGTATAATCGCCTGACTTATAATAAGCTATCCCCAGGAATTTCCTGGCCTGTTCATTTTTGCTTGCCTTAAATTCCTCTATGGCCGCGGCATAATCGCCGTGGCCATAATAAAGGCGGCCCAAATCAAAATGGTCCTCTGTTGCGGCGTAGGCCTGGACCGCTTTTTGGTAATAGAGGTTGGATTTTTCCGCGTAATCTTTTGCCTCATCTATTTTTTTTGCACAGCCTAAAAAAAGCGTTAAAAATAAAAGCGCAAATATTGCCTGGTTTATCTTTCTTGGCATCGCTTCTCCTTTAGCTTATTATAATCTTCGCTAAACAACTGCGTCATTTTTCCCGGTACCCGGCGGCCGATCTTTTTTCTGTTATAAGCAGCAACCGGCATAATGCCGATCAGGGAATTGGTCAGGAAAATCTCGTCGCTGGCCAATATATCTTTTTCTTTAAGGCTGTTTTCAATTACGGCTATGCCTTGATTTTTGGCCAGGCCCAATACGGCTTTGCGCGTAACACCCGCGAGGCAGCCGTATTTTAAAGCAGGCGTATAAATCTTGTTTCCTTTTACCAAGAATATGTTTGTACGCGTGCCCTCTATCAGATAACCATTGTTATTTAATAACAGTGCCTCGTCAAAACCCTGGGCCTTTGCTTGTTGATAAGCCGTTTCAAAAAGAGCCCGGCTCAAGGTTTTGGCCTGCGTAAACTTCGGGTCAAGGTTCGCCTTAAGCAGATAAGCCTTCACCTTAAAACCCCGCTTATATTTTTCCGGCGGATAAGGCTGGTATTTTTTCACCAAAACCGTAAGGTTGGCCTTCTGAGCACCTGCGAACGCCGCTAACTTCACATAGGCATCAGGAAATTTATTTAATCTTAGCGTTTTCCGGATAATAGATTCAAGATATTTAATTGTATAGGGTATCTCTAACCGTAAAACCCGCGCGGACTTAAAGAACCTCGCCAGATGTAGGTTCAAATAAACTATTTTTCCGTCGAGCGCGCGCATGCTCTCAAATACGCCGTAGCCGCGGAACAATCCGGAATTAAAGATCTCCGCCTCTGTTTTACTTACCTCCAGAAATTTATTATTCAGATAAATTTTCATCCTATATTATTTTCTATATCTTTACCTTTTGGCGGGTCCTGTCTCTGATCCATCCCGCCATAGTCTGGTTTAGGTGCGGGAGTGCGCGAGCAAATGCCTGGAGCAAAATCAAAGCAAAGCGCACCTAACTTATCGCCCTTAGCATCCCTTTAGCCTTGACCAGCGTCTCTTTGTATTCAGCCTCGGGCGAGGAATCGGCAACGATACCGCCGCCGACGGAAAAAGACAGATCATCCCCCTGTTTTAAGATCGTGCGGATCAGGATATTGAAGTCGAGGTTCCCGCAAAAACTCAAGTACCCTAAAGAACCGGTATAAATATTTCGCGGCGCCGGCTCAAGTTCCCGGATGATCTCCATGGCCCGGATCTTGGGGCAACCCGTGATCGAACCGCCGGGAAAACAGGCCTTTACCAGGTCTACGCCCCGCATGCCTCTATGCAAAACGCCTTCGATGGTCGCCGTGGTCTGAAACACGGTTTTATACTTTTCTAAGTTCCTTAACGACCTGACCTTGATCGAAGAATATTCGCAGACTCGGCCCAGGTCATTACGCATCAGGTCGGTGATCATCATTAATTCCGCCTTATCCTTGGCGCTGTCCAATAATTCGCGTTGGAGCCGCTTATCCTGTTTTTTATCCTCGGCGCGCGGCCTGGTCCCTTTCATCGGCCGCGTCTGGACCAAACCGTGGCGCAGGCTCAAAAATCTTTCCGGAGAAGAGGAAATGATCTGAAAGTCCCCGCAATCAAGATAAGCACTAAAAGATGCCGGGCTCGCCTTGCGCAGGTTCTCATAAATTTTATCCGCTGCCAAACTGCTCTTGGCCGTAAATTGCTGGGAGAGATTTACCTGATAGATGTCGCCTTTACTGATGTAATCCTTGGCTTTGGCCACGGACCGTAGATAATTTTTTTTGGTGAAATTAGATACCGGCGTAATACTTTGGCCGGGCCGCGGGCAAACTTTCCGTTCTTTAAAATTTATTCCTGAAAGCAGGCGCGTAATCTGCTTTTCGCCGTGCGGGCTAATGGAAAGTACAAAAAGTTTGTTTTTAAAATGGTCCACGGCGATGACCGTGTCATAAAAGGCAAAATAAGCATCCGGGATATTCGGGGTAGCTCCATAAAGGTTCTTTAGTTTATTTTCCAGAAGCAGGCCGAAATCATAGCTGAGAAAACCCACTGCTCCGCCCAAGAAAGGCGGGGCGTTTTTGAATGGTTTTATCCTATTGCGCTTTAAAACCCCGTCCAGTTCTTTGAAAGGATCGCTCTTTTTAACTTTCAGGACCTGGAAAGGCGCACACCCCAAGAAAGAGTAACGGCCGAGCGAATTGTTTATGCCGCTATCCAGAAAAAAACAATTTCTTTCCTCTTTTAAGGCCTGGAATATCGGCAGGGCGCCGTGATTAAAATTATAGGATTTCCAGGTGCAGTATCCCATCTATGGCGAAAATCCTTTCTTCTTTTCTTAAATTACAGTACCCGATCAGATAATACCTGCCGTTATCTTTTTTTATTTCGCGCGGGATAACTTCGCGCACGGTAACTTCGACACTCTGACGGGAAAGGTATCTTATTTTTAATTTTACCTTCAGGTCCATCGCCTCCTGGATACGGCTCAATTTCTGGTTGCGCACATCTTCTATATATGGCGTGTTCAAGCCGAAAAGCATATTGAAATTCAGGAAATCATCGACGCCTTTTGACCTGAGCAGGCCCTTTAGCCGGTTAAAGACATCGATAGTCATATAGACGTCGGAAAGCGCGCGGTGCTCCTGCTCTTTCTTGATACCCAGGCTATCCGATACGGATAAAAGGCTGTAACGTTCCAGGCCCGGTAATAGCCTGCGGGCCATGGCCAAAATATCGATAACATGGATATCCTCTGGAAAAAGCTGGTTGAGCAACTGCAGTTCTTTCTTGACGAACCCTAAATCAAATGCCGCGTTATAGGCGCACAAGACCCCTCCCCGGACAAAATCCAGGAATTTCGGCATGACGCTTTCCATTAGCGGCGCATCTACCAGCATAGCACTACTGATATGATGGATACCGAGTGCTTCCGCGGGGATCTCTCTCCTGGGATTAACCAGGGTATGAAATTCTTCTTTGATTTCCGTGCCTTTAAGTTTCGCGCAGGCGATCTCGATGATCCGGTCGCCTGACTCCGGCTCCAAACCGGTAGTCTCTGTATCAAAGATGATGAATTCTATTTCGTCGATTTTACGCTGTTCATCCATTTCGTTCTACGACGTAGGCGCCGACCGTCTTTATTGGTTTATAGGATAATTTTACCTGCGTTAAATTTTCCAGGCCCAGGTCATCCATGATATTGATATATTTGTATTTGGCCAGCTCCCGGGAAAATTCCCGGAAAATGAATTGCGCAAGCCCTTTGATCTTGAGGTCCGTTATTTCGAATAAAATGCAGAAGGTCTCATGATTAAGCGCAAAGCCCAGGGTGTAGGCTGAGATTTTTCCGCTGACCTTTACTACCCTGGCCACCAAGCCCAGCCGGCGATGATTATCCAGGGCTATTTTCTGGGCAGCGAGGCTGTCCTTGAGCATCCCGCGATAGACTGCGTCGCTAGAGCCGCTTTCACGGCTACGCATCCAGGTTTCATACAACAAGAGGCAGCCGGCCTTATCCTTTCTCGCCAAAGGGCCATAGGTGAAAGAGTAGTTTTTGATAAAGTAATTGTACGCCCAACGCTTCGATTTAAATGCATTTCCCTTCAGGTCAATGAGTTTTTCCCTCAGGCACAGGTATTCTGAGGTTTTATAAAAACAATTGTAGCCTGAGCCCTTGTAAAAATCTACGTCCTTTTCTTCTATGTTTTCAATACGCGAAACGGCGCGGTTCACATTTAAGGAATCCATGGCCGTGAAACATTTTTCAACCAGGCGTGAGGATCTATTTTTCCCCAGGGGCGGCAGGTACATAAAACAGCCGATATTATCGCGGAAAAAAATGCACAGGTTCTCTTCGATCAGCGACCAGGATATCTTAAACAGCCCCTGCCAGATATAGATATTGGCAAAGGCATAAGTAGAAAGGCTGTGCTCCCCGGCCTTTAAGTATTTTTCAAAAATCGGTTTATCTGTTAGTTTCAAACGGCGCAGTTTCATTTTTCTAAAAAGGGGAGGCGGACCAGGCTTACCACCGATTTCTCCGTGAGATTTCCGATGATCCTGCGGTTCTTACGGATATATCCGGCTACTTTTGGCTGTTTAAGGAAACGGAATAATTTACCCAGGTACGCTTTGAATTCTCTAGTCCCGAACTGCTCTGCGATATAAGAACAGTTCTTATCTACGGCCAGGTAGACTTTTTCTCTTTTTTCCTCCAGGAGAAACGGGTACAGCGTGCAGTCAAGCGGCCTTAAGCGGTAAACGGTACAGCGATTTTTTTCTGGGTCAAAAAACGGGCAGAAACAATAGTCTTTGGAAAAAATGAGTTTTGCTTTTTTTGTTTTGGGGCGTAGCGATAACGGTATGCCTCTTTTTTTAAATAATTTTATTTCCTCGGGCAAAAAATAAGGGGACCACTTACTGCGGACAGAACTAAAACGGCAGCAACCAACGCATTTTAAACAGAAATTCTGCGGCGTGTATTGGCTGGGGATTTTCAATTAGGGCGAATGATCCTTTCAAAGTGCTTGAGCCTCTTAGCTATCTCATTCGGCGATAGGCTTGCGGTCCTCTCCGTGCCGAATCCTTCTACGTTAAAAGAGGCCAAGATCGTGCCGTACATAATGGCTCTTTTCAGGGAACGTTCATTGATCGATTTTACCTTGCTTAAGTAACCCATAAAGGCACCGGCGAAGGTATCGCCTGCTCCGGTAGGGTCGATGACTTTATCCGTGGGGTAAGCCGGGAGCGAAAACAGGAACTTGTCGCAGTAAAATAATACTCCGTGCTCGCCTTTTTTTATCAACACCATATCCGGCCCGATCTTACGGATATACCTGGCAGCCTTTAACAAATTGGATTCACCGGAAATTTCCCGCGCCTCGGCGTCGTTGGCCACATAAATATCTACCTCTTTAAGCAGGCGCAAAAGCGAAGCACGTTTATGTTTTATCCAGTAATTCATGCTGTCCAGGCCCACGAATTTAGGCGCATGCATATTTTCCAGCAGTTTTTTCTGGATATCCGGGTCGACATTGGCCAGGAAAATGTATTCTATTTTTCTTTGTGAATGGTGCACCTGGGGAGCGAACGCGGAAAGCACACCCAGTTCGGTCTTATGGGTAAGTGCGGTATTCAGGTCGCCCTGATACTCCCCTTCCCAGTGAAAGGTCGAGCCGCGGGAACGGATGAGCGAGGTAAGGACGATCTGCTTTTTCTTAAAGAATTCGGTGTGTTTCTCGGGAAAGTCTTCTCCGACTATCGCCACCAGGTTTACGCGGCTAAAAAAACGGGCGCTCATGGCGAAATGCACCGCTGAGCCGCCCAATATATTTTTCCTTACCCCAAAAGGGGTCTTCACCGTATCTAATGCTACTGTGCCTAATACAAGGATGCTCATTTAATAAAATCCGAAATCCGGATTTCTAATTTCCTTTATTCAACGGGTATAACGATCTTTATTCCCGCTTTTAATTTATTAGGATTCCTGATCTTTGCTTTATTCATTTCGTAGATGTTCTTCCAGCGGTGCCCTGCCCCGCATTCGCGCTCGGCTATTTTCCAGAGGGTATCTCCCTTTTTTACCACATATTCTTTGGTTTCTACTTTCACTTCGCTTTCCACGGCCTGCTTTTCTTCGACAACGTATTTACCCTCGTCAGTCTTTACCGCGCCTTCGGCTTCTGCCTCACCCGGAGCGGGCAACATCACCTCTTCTACTTCCGCGATCACGAACTGGGCATTCCTGTCTTTCTGCATCCCCACCAGGTCCGCTAGGGGTGCGACCGCATCCAATTTTCCGCGGCTGACGATTTTGATCCGGCTTGAGGGTATGCCATTGTTGATCATGAATGCTTTCACCGCTTCAGCACGCTTTCGGCCAAGTTTGATATTGTAGGATTCCGGCCCGCGCACATCGCAGTTTCCGGTGATCAGGATATTGGAGGTCGGATTCCTGCCCAACGTCTTCACTGCGCTCTCTAAAATAGAGACTCCGTCCTGACGGAGGCTGCTTTTATCGTAATCAAAATAGATCTTTACGTTCTTGATGATCTTCTTGATCAGCAAAGATGGCCGTAGCTCATTGGGCTTGGCCGCAGGGAGTTCTTCGGATTGGTAATCATAGATGATTTTATAAAGATAGATGTAACCGCGGTTCCCCCAGGGTGTTGACGCACCAGGCTCTTTCGGCCACCACCAGTATCCTCCACGCTCATCCTTTACCGGGCCGGGCTTGGCGTCAGTAGGCCACCAACTAAAATTACTCTGCAATGCCTGGATCGACTCTTCTCTTTTAGCCTTCCTCTCTTCCTGGGAAGTGCGAATATCCCAGGCCCATGAATTTACGCAAAATAAAATAGCCATGAGCATAAAAAGTGATCTGACCGCCGTTTTCCTCATCTTACACCTCCGCTTTATTGCCCTGCCTTCTCCTGATCATAGTTAACCGCCCGTATCGGATAAGGAATAATAATGCCCTCTTTCTTGTAGCGCTCATGCAACCTTTTGATAAATTCATGCTTGATCAAGTACTGGTCCACAAATTCCTTTGCCCTCAAAATTACTGTGAAATTTATGCTAAAATCACCAAATCCCCCGTACCTAATGAAAGGCTCAAAACCCGGCACTCCACCCGGGGTTTCACGCATTGTTTCTTTTGCTACTTCACAAGTAAGCTCCTCTACCTTCTTCAGGTCGCTGTTGTAATGCACGCCTAAATTAACCAATACCGCCATCTCTTTATCGGGAAGGTAATAGTTGGTCACTATGGACTTTATTAATTTTTCGTTTGGCACCAACACTACGTTGTTGGGCAGCATCCTGATCTTGGTCGTACGCCAATTTATGTCAATTACATAACCCTCTTCTCCCGAATCCAATTTCACGTAATCGCCTATTCTCACCTGATGCGCGGCGATGACATGAAATCCGGCAAAAAGGTTGGAAAGCGTTTCCTGCAGGGCCAACGCCACAGCCAGGCCGCCCACGCCTAAAGTAGCCAAAATAGGCGTAATGGAGATCCCCAGGCTGTTAAGGATAATAAGTATCCCTATGGTGAAAATGGTGATCCTACTGATATTCTGTGTAATGCTTGCCGCAGGCAGCACTCCCCCGGAACGGTTAGAATATACTTTTATAACGTTGACGGTAACGTTTGAAAAAACCAGCGTTATCGAGGCGATGCCCAGAACCAGCAGCACCTTGCCGCAGATGCGGATCAGGCTTGCGGGAGCCGGAGAAACTTCCAAGGCAAGATAAATAGCCAGCATCAGGCACCAGATATTGAACGGCCCTGAGATCGCTGCAACAATAACATCATCTACTTTTGACTTGGAACGCTCTGACCAGCGCCTGAGGCGGGCCAAGAGCACCCGCCTGAAGATAGAGCCTACCAATAAAGTAATTAAAAAGACGACTATCGGCAGAGAAAACTCGATTATTTTTCGCATTAAGAGGTCCAAAAAAAATCCCACTTCCATCTCCTTAAAACCTGATTTACTTATTATCCCACTTTTTCAGGATTTGTCAATTTGTGAACTATCCAGATAAAATTGGTTTTAATCATAGCCGTACTTTTTGATGAACCATTTTTTAACTTTCTGTACCAAAAGTAAATATGTGCTCACCATCAAAAATAAGGCGACAAAATACGCCGGGGGCGGGGCGACGAAACCAAAAAATTTGGCCAGGGGGGAAAAGGGGAAAATGATACCTACGGTCACGATGAGAATGGAGGTAAAGATAAGAAAGCCGCTGGGCCGGCTTTCGATAAAAGGGATCTTTCCGGTACGGATCACCTGGATAACCAGCGTCTGGGTACAAAGGGATTCGATGAACCAGCCGGTATGAAAGAGCGGGGCACCGGCATGAAAGATAAAAAGCATCACGCCGTAGGTAAGGAAATCGTATATCGAGCTTAACGGGCCGATGATCAGCATAAATTTTTTGATGTAGTTCACGTTCCAGGGGCGGGGTTTTACGATATATTCTTTGTCTACTTCATCCGTGGGAATAGCCACCTGCGATAGGTCGTAGAGAAAGTTGTTCAGCAATATCTGTATAGGTAGCATCGGCAAGAACGGCAGGAACATGCTGCCGCCGGTCATACTGAACATATTCCCGAAATTTGAGCTGGAACCCATCTTTATATATTTGACGATGTTACCAAAGGTTTTTCTTCCTTCCTTTACCCCGTCTTCCAGCACCATCAGGCTCTTTTTTAAAAGTATGATATCCGCGGATTCCTTGGCGATATCCACGGCGTTATTCACTGAGATGCCGACGTCTGACGCCTTCAATGCCGGAGCGTCGTTGATACCGTCGCCGAGGTAACCGACGATATGTTCATTCTCATGCAAGGCCCGGATAACCCTTTCTTTCTGCAGCGGCGAAAGCCTGGCGAACACAGTAGTAGACTTGACCTGTTCTCTGAGCGCGGCATCGTCTAATTTTTCTATCACTTCTCCGGTCACCAGGCCCTTGACATCGAGGCCGACGTCACTACAGATCTTCTTGGTAACCAGTTCGTTGTCGCCGGTCAAAACCTTGAACTCTATCCCTAATTTTTTCAGGACCTCGATCGCCCTTTTCGCTGTCGGCTTAGGCGGATCAAAGAAAGCTACATAGCCTTCCAGCGTGAGGTCCTTTTCATCATCCCTGGAATAGACTTCTTTTTTATTCTCTATGTCTTTATAGGCGATGGCCAAGACGCGGAAACCGTCGGCGCTTAAGTTGTTGTATTCTTCTTTCAGGTCAGTGAGGATCAAGTCCTCCATCTCCATGACCTCGCCGTCCAATTCGTATTTTGCGCAGCGCCGGAAGATCTCTTCGGGTGCCCCTTTGGCGATAAGCTTATGCTTACCTTCTGTCTCTACAACCACGGACATGATCTTACGGGAGAAATCAAAAGGAACCTCGTCCACTTTTAAATATTGTTTTACCAGCAATTTTTCATGCCTTAAAATAGCGCGGTCCAGGATATTTTTCAGGCCGGTCTGATAAAAACTATTGATGTAGGCAAGCCTCAGGACATTATCGTTCTCGTTCCTCACCACATCGCAGTGTTTTTCTAGAATAATTTTATCCAGGGTGAGTGTGCCGGTCTTGTCCGTGCAGATAACATCCATCGCGCCGAAATTCTGGATGGAGTTCAGGCGCTTTACAATAACCTGTTTTTTGGACATGGCGATTGCGCCCTTGGAGAGGTTTATCGCCACGATCATGGGGAGCATTTCCGGAGTAAGGCCTACCGCTACACCGAGAGAAAAAAGCAAGGACTCGATCAGCGCCCCGCGGCGCAACGCATTAATGGCAAAGATGAACATCACCATAAAAACCATAGCCCGGATCATCAGCCAGGTGAATTTATGCACACCCTTGTCAAAACTCGTTTCTATCCTGATAGTGGCGAGCCTGCGGGAAAGTTCGCCGAATTGTGTGGCCACGCCGGTTTTCAATACCACGCCTAAGGCAGTGCCGCTTACTACGCTTGAGCCCATAAAAGCGATGTTGCATAATTCCGCAGGGCTATGGCTTTTAGAATGCGCGGGATCGGCGAATTTTTCTATCGGGAACGACTCTCCGGTGAGCGCGGCCTGGTTGATAAAAAGGTCTTTCGAGGAAATAATGCGTAAGTCCGCCGGGATCATGTCACCGGCAAATAAATCGATGATATCTCCGGGAACTATTTCTTTTATTTTGATCTCTTTTGACCTGCCATTACGATAGGCGGTAGCAGTGGCACGCACCATTTCGCTGAGTTTCTCTGCCTCTTTCCCGGCGCGGTATTCCTGGATAAAGGAAAGAAAAACACTCATCACCGCCATAAGAATGACCAGGAGCGCGCTGATGGTCTGGCCGAAAAATAAAGAAAAACCGGCAATGATTAAAAGTACGATGACCAGGGGATTAACGAACATGGAAAGGATCTGAAAGACTACCGTTCTTTTCTTTTTTCTGGCGGGTTCGTTATAGCCGTAGTCTTCCAGGCGTTTTTTTGCCTCATCTTCGGAAAGGCCCTTACGGGAAGTATGCAGTTTCTCCAGGAGAAATTCCGGGGTACAGCCTAAATAATCAAAATCTAAAATTTGCGGTTTCTTTTTACCGTTCATAAGAAATAATTTCTACGGAGAGGGTGAGATTTGAACTCACGGTGGGCTTACACCCACAACAGTTTTCAAGACTGCCGCTTTCAACCACTCAGCCACCTCTCCAAAAATCTTGATGTAAGATCTTCGCGCTTTACAGCCCGAACTCTGTAAAGGCCTTTTTGGGATCATTATTGTACAACCTGCAGAATCTCGTCACGTCTTTCATGGTATGGAATCCCTTATCCTTCAGTGCTTTCAGCGCCCGGGAACGCTGTGCAATTTCATCCATGACCTGCCGGGAAGTGAGGCCCGCGCTCTCGGCAAGATTATCGCGATAGATACTACTTGTGGCTACCTGTTCGAATTCCGCTTCCGCGCTGTCATATTGCCATATGTGCGATAACAAAACTTTTTTGTCCTGGATACCGGCGGTCTCCATGATCTGGCTGACAACCCTTTGCACGGTCTTGCCTTTCTGGTATTTATGCATAACGATAAACACATCGATCAGACCCACCAGTGTTTCGGGCACGTTCATCGGCTCGCTCTGCAACCTTAAGATCGCCTCGCGGGCGGTTGAAGCATGCAATGTGGCAATGCAGTATTTTCCGATATTCATCGCCGTGATCATATCCTGCGCTTCCTTGCCTCTTACCTCGCCGACGATGATCCGGTCCGGGCGCATCCTTAAACTGTTCTTCACCAGGTCTGCCAAGGTGAGGCTGTCGCTGCACTCCAGTCTCGCGCAATTTTCTTCCAATTGGGTATTTAGTTCCAGCGTATCTTCGATGACCACCAGCCGTTCATTGGTGGGGATGAAACTTAAAAGGGCGTTCAAGAGTGTCGTTTTGCCCGCTCCAGGGCCTCCGGAGATCATAATGTTCGTCGGGCGCATGGACAAGCCTTCCATATAAAGCCAGATCTGCGCGGCCATTTCGTAGTTCATTGCCCCGGCGCTAATGAGGTCAATGATGCTCATCGGGATCTGTTTGATCTTGGTAATGGTCACATGCGGGCCGAAGGCAGAAAAAACTATATTCACCCTGCCGTCGATATTGGGTAGCTCCAGGTTATTTATCTTGGCGAGTTCGGAATGCCCCGAAAAGATGATCAATTTTTTGATAAAAATATCCAGTTCCTGCGAAGTTTCGAATTTAAAATCCGTTTTAACCAGGCCGCGGGAAGTAGTATGGATATAGATAGGGTTAAGCGAATTTATGAGAATGTCCTCTGTATCCGGGTCGTTAAGTAATGGGCCGATCTTACCGTAGGACAAGAAGTCTTTGATGAACTGCTCTCGGGTATCGCGGGTTTCCAGGGCCTTTATTTTCTCCATGACCATCTTCGACTCTAAGTTCCCACAGGCTGCCGAAAGAGCATCTAAGATCAGCGTCTTTTTTTCTTCCTCGCCCTGCATGAGGTTAAATTTACCCGCGAGCTTTGCGATGATTTCATTTTGCAGATCCAAAAATATTTTTTCCATTATACTCCTTTTGCTTTTCGCAATCAGCAGGTAGTCGTGGACGGAATGCGAACCCTGCAATCCATTGAAATACCGCTACTTATAAAAATCTACCACAACAGAGGCATGGGCTGGAAAATATCATTAGAGTGCCCATCAATAATTAATTTTTGTTTACTTCTTTTCATTTATGCTTACGGAACAACAATCTCTACTTTTGAGAAATAACCAGCATCTCAAAATCCCCTGTCGTCAGCTTGTCGTTTCTTGAGTACGCCCCGAGCTTAGCGCCGAAAATATCGATTTTTTTATACCCCAACGTCTTTAAAAGCCATGTGAGTTCACTTGGCACATAGTAGCGCTCGTTACAGGTTAATTCCTTTTTAGTTCCCGCATCGTCCTCGAACACGACGGTGTTGTGGTCCCGGAAGGTCATCAGATCGAAAGAACAATTTTTACACGCTGAGTTGCCCTCTTTGGCCGCGGACTCATAAAATTCTTTGACGGAATGAAAAAGCGGAAATAACCCGTTCAATGTCGTGAATATAAACTTGCCTTTTTCTTTTAACGCCTTTGTCGCGTTCTTTAATATTTCAAAATTCATCTCATCCGTTTCCATCAAAGAAAAGCCACCCTCACAGAGCATGATCGCCAGATCGAACTCGCCATCAAACGGAAGGGCCCGCGCGTCATGCTTCTGAAAATCGATCGTCACCCCTGCCTCTTTGGCCTTTTCTCTTGCCCTCGCAAGCTGTGACTCGGATAGATCGATACCGGTAATCTGATAGCCCCTTTTTGCCAACTCAATAGAATGGCGACCGGTACCACAGCCGATATCGATGATCTTTAGGTTTTTATCATGATTTATCTCTTGTTCGATAAAATCACATTCGCCAATAGTCCCCTGGACAAAACATTCATTGTCGTACTTCTTGGCGTAATTTTCAAATAGTGACTCGTACCACTGCTTCATTGCTGACTCCTATAATTTTTCGAATAAAAATGCCCTAGTCTTGAAAATCGATAACCGAGATTTAAGCGAATCGAAAATCTTCCACGCTCAAATTTCAAATTTCGATTTTCGATTCTCCGCTTTTTTGCGAAGCAAAAAACGGAGAGGCAGGGATTCGAACCCTGGTACCCTTGCGAGTAACACGCTCTCCAAG
>JAQUNK010000028.1 GCA_028717645.1 Candidatus Omnitrophota bacterium | reverse complement strand
TACGGTCGCGGTCGGAGAAAACGGGCCCGAGATACTGACAAAATATGCCTAAAGAAGAACTCATAGAAACGGAAGGTACGATTTTAGAGGCGTTGCCCAACGCGATGTTCAAGGTGGCGCTGGAGAATGGCCATGAGGTGCTTGCGCATGTGTCGGGAAAAATGCGCATGAATTTTATCAGGATACTTCCCGGGGATAAAGTGAAGTTGGAACTTTCTCCCTATGATCTGACGCGCGGAAGAATAACTTTTCGTTTTAAATAAAGAGGTAATAATGAAAGTTAAAGCATCGGTAAGAAAAATTTGTGATCGTTGTAAAATCATCAAAAGAAGACGCGTAGTGCATGTAATTTGCACCAACCCAAAGCATAAGCAAAAACAGGGTTAAGAAAAGGTGAGGTAAGAATGCCCAGGATTTTAGGTGTAGATATACCAAAAGATAAACGGATGGATATAGCCCTTTCGTATTTATACGGCGTAGGCAGGATCCTTTCCGTCAAGATATTAAAAGAAGCAGGCATAGACCCCGCTAAAAGGGCCAAGGAATTAAGCGATGCTGAAGTTGCGCATATAGTCGCTACTATCCAGAAAAACGGATACCGCGTAGAAGGAGACCTGCGCCGTGACATCTCGCAGAATATCAAAAGATTGGCGGATATCGGTTCCTGGCGCGGCATGCGCCACAAGAAAGGGCTTCCGGTAAGGGGCCAGCGTACGCGCACCAATGCCCGGACCCGTAAGGGCCCGCGCAAGGGCGGCACGATTTTGATCAAAAAGGTCGAAGAGAAGAAAGCTGCCCCGGCAGCGAAACCAGCAGGAGCTAAATAATGGTCACCAAAGAAAAGACGAAGAAAAAGAAGGTCGCCAAGAATGTTACCCAGGGCATCGCGCATATTTTAGCCAGTTTTAATAACACGATTATTTCGATCACGGATAGGTCGGGTAATGTTCTGGTTTGGTCTGCTCCGGGCATCGTAGGATTCAGTGGTTCGAAAAAATCTACGCCCTTTGCTGCGCAGATAGCAGCGGCCGATGCTGCAAAAAAGGCGAAAGAGATGGGCGTTAAGGAAGTTGAGATACGCGTAAAAGGCCCGGGTTCAGGCAGAGAATCCGCAATCAGGGCGATACAGGCTGAAGGGCTCGTTGTTACCACCATAAAAGACGTAACACCTATACCGCATAATGGATGTCGCGCACGTAAGAAGCGCAGGGTTTAAGTGAGGACATAAGTTATGCGCTTATTAAGGAGTAATTTATAATATGGGTAGATATTTAGGTGCAGTATGCAGGTTATGCCGCAGAGAAGGAATGAAGCTCTTCTTAAAAGGCACTAAGTGTAATACTGAGAAATGTACTATAGCAAGAAGGGCATATGCGCCCGGACAGCATGGAAAAAACAGAATTAAACTTTCCAACTATGGCGTGCAGTTAAGAGAAAAACAAAAAGTAAAGAGGACGTACGGCGTGTTGGAAAGGCAATTCCGCAAATATTTTGATATCGCTTCCAAGACCAAAGGCGTCACGGGTAAGGTTTTGCTCCAACTATTAGAACGCAGGATCGACAACGTGATTTATAGAATGGGATTTGCCTTATCCAGGTCCGAGGCCCGCCAGATCGTGCGTCACAATCACGTTTATGTCAATTCAAAGCGCGTGAATATTCCGTCTTATCTGGTATCCAAGGATGATACTGTCCAGGTAAAATCGAACAGAGAAAAGGCCCTGGGCAGGATCAGGGATAATACAGAGATCACCAAAGACAGGGCAATACCCGAATGGCTGCAGGTTGATAAGGCTGCGCTTTCGGCGCGCGTGTACCGGTTGCCTGAAAAAGAAGATATACAACAGCCGATACAGGAACAGTTGATCGTAGAGTTGTATTCCAAGTAATTTTTAGTTTATATATAGAGGAGGAAGAATGGGTATCAAGTGGAAGGATTTTCAATTTCCTAAAAGATTGGAGTGCGATGAATCAAGCTACACGGATACTTTCGGTAAATTCTCTGCTGCTCCTTTCGAAAGGGGATATGGCGTAACTTTAGGAAATTCATTGCGCCGGGTTTTACTTTCTTCTATTGAAGGAAGCGCGGTAACTGCGGTAAAATTCGACGGCGTACAGCACGAATTTTCCACTATACCAGGGGTGTTGGAAGATACGACACAGCTGATCCTGAATATAAAGAAAGTGATCTTGAATTCGCGTTCGAAGATCCCGAAATCGATATTCATTAAGGCCGATAAGAAAGGCGAGGTAAAGGCAAAAGATATCAAGGTGGATGAAACCATAGAAATAATCAATCCGGAACAGCATATTGCTACTTTGACCAAAGATATAAAATTCAATGTGGAGATGGAAGTAAGCCGCGGCCGTGGATATTTACCTGCCGAGATGAATAAAAAAGAAGATACGCCTATAGGGATGATCCCTATCGATGCGGTATTTACTCCGGTGACCAAAGTTAATTTTAACGTTGAGGCAACCCGCGTAGGCCAGAGGACGGATTACGACAAACTTATTTTGGAGATCTCTACCAACGGTGCGGTTTCTCCCAAAGACGCGATCCTTTACGCTTCTAATATCTTACAAAGGCACCTGGATATATTCGTTAACTATGGCCAGTTACCCGAAGAAGAAATGGAAGAAGAAGCAGAGATGAGCCCGGAAGAGATAGCCTTATATGAAAAACTAAGGCTGCCTATTTCGGAACTTGAGCTTTCTGTCAGGTCTGCGAATTGTTTGCGCGAAGCGAACATCAAGACCATTGCGGATATGGTAAAACAATCGGAAGAGGAAATGCTGGGCTTGAAGAACTTCGGAAAAAAATCCCTGGCGGAAATAAAAGGTCTGTTGGCCGCGATGGGACTGACCTTAGGCATGCAGATAGATCCTAAAAAACTTAAGAAATAACCATGAGACATAATAAAAAACGATATCAATTGAACCGTTTCACCAGCTGGCACAAGGCCACGGTCAATAGCCTTGTACGTAACCTCTTGATTTACCAAAGCATAAAAACTACCCAGGCAAGGGCCAAGGCGGCGCGTAGCCTCGCTGAGAAACTGATCAGTTTAGGCAAGGAAAATTCGTTAGCCGCGAAGAGAGCGGCATACAAGTTTTTGGGCGACCATCGCCTGGTGAAATTGTTGTTCAGCGATATTGCCCCGCGTTATAACAGCCGTCAGGGAGGTTATACACGGATACTTCCTTATACTAGGCGCAGAGGCGACGATGCCCAATTAGTTGTTTTTGAATTGACCGAGAAAAAAATAAAACAGATAGTAAAAAAGGCCAAAAAAGAGAAAGAGCCTGTTTCTCTGCATCCGCAGGAGCAACCAAAAGAAAAACCCAGGACCTCGGCTGCAGTAGAAGAGAAGGAAAGACCCGGAGAAAAACAAAAGTCTTCCAAGGGTTTCTTAAAAGGTATTCGCGGGATATTTAAGAAAGAAAGAGATTCTTTATAAGCGCTTTACCTGCCCGTGTGGGTAGGTACTTTACGCTGATTATAGATGATAAAGTTTGCAAGTCGAATCGAAAAAGTAAAACCTTCCCCGACCCTCGCCTTAACTGCCAAAGCTAAAAAATTAAAAGCTGAAGGAAAAGACATTGTTAATTTTGGCGCCGGCGAACCGGATTTTGATACTCCGGACTTTATCAAAGACAAAGCCATAGAAGCCATAAGATCGGGCTTTACCAAGTATACCCCTACCCAGGGCACCCTGGAGTTGCGGGAAGCAATCAGCGAAAAATTCAAGAAAGACAATTCACTCCAGTATGCCCCCGACCAAATAGTAGTTTCGAGCGGTGCAAAACACAGCATATACAATATAATTTCCGTATTGGTAGATTTAGGCGATGAAGTGCTTATTCCTTCTCCTTATTGGGTAAGCTATCCTGAAATGGTAAATCTCGCCCAGGGTAAGCCGGTTTTTATGGAGACGCAAGCCGCCAACAATTTTAAAATTACCGCAGAGCAACTAAAGAAAAATATCAGTAAGAAGACCAAGCTTCTTATCCTTAATTCTCCTTCTAATCCAACCGGATGCGTATATACAGAGCAGGAATTGAAAGATATTGCCAGGGTATGCGTTGAAAATAATATTTTTGTGATCAGCGATGAAATTTATGAGAAATTAATTTATGACGGCACAGCGCATTTTTCTATTGCCAGTATCGACAGCAAAATTTATGACCTTACTATTACCGTAAATGGAGTATCCAAGAGCTACTCCATGACCGGCTGGCGTATCGGATATTTAGGGGCTCCTAAAGAAATTACCCAGGCTGTCTCCAGGCTCCAGGATCACTCTACCTCTTGCCCTGCTTCCATATCTCAAAAGGCGGCGGTATTTGCTCTTAAGGAAGGCGGGGAATTCGTCAATAAGATGCGCGATGAATTCAGGAAGAGAAGGGATTATATCATTAAGCGCCTGGATAATATGAGTAAGATCGATTATATCCGGCCACAGGGGGCGTTCTATGTTTTTTGCTGTATCAAATATACCGGGCTTACCAGCAGTGAATTCAGCTCCCGGCTTTTAGATGAGGCAGGGGTATCGCTTATCCCGGGCCAGGGTTTTGGCCGGGATGACTATATCCGAATAAGTTTTGCCACCAATATGAAAGAAATAGAAAAAGGTATGGATCGTTTACAAAAATGGCTGGAGGAATTGCGTTAATTTCATTCCGATTATGGGTAAAACGATAGCGGAAAAAATATTAAGTAAGCATGCCAAGAAGGATCTAAGCGCCGGTGATTTTGCTATTTGCGACGTGGATTTTTGCTTTTCACAGGACGGCACTTCTAGCATAGTCATAGACCGGGTAAAAGAACTGGGTGTTGATAAATTAAAATGCGATTATTGTATGGTCATTGACCACAATGCTCCTTCGCCTACCCAGGGGGCGTCAGGCGTGCATAAAAGAATGCGTGGTTTCACCTCGGAATACAATACGACACTTTACGATATCGGCTGCGGGATATGCCATCAGGTCGTGCCGGAATCGGGCAAGGTTTTACCGGGGGACTTGGTCTTAGGCGCCGATTCCCACACTACTACTTACGGGGCGTTGGGTGTTTTTTCTTCTGGGGTCGGTTCAACGGATTTAGCCATTGCCTTGGCTACCGGCAGGAATTGGTTCCGCGTGCCTGAGACGATAAAGATAATCGTAAAAGGCAAAGTCCCGAAGGGCGTATTTGCCAAAGATATTATCCTCTATATCATAGGAAATTTGCGCGCAGACGGTGCGACATATAAAGCAGTGGAATTCTACGGCCCGGTAATAGATGGCCTTGAAATGGACGGCCGCTTTACTATTTGTAACATGCTTGTAGAAATGGGGGCGAAGTGCGGGTTTATGCCGGTCGACGGAAAAACTATTTCCTGGCTAAAAAAACACTGTACCAGGCGCGTATCTGCGGTAACTGCAGATAAAGATGCACATTATTCCTTAGTTAAAGAATACGATATCTCCAAATTGAAACCTATGGTTTCTAAACCGCACACAGTGGATAATACCGTAAGTGTAGATGAGGCAAAGGGCATTAAAATAAACGAAGCTTTCCTGGGGACTTGTACCAATGGCCGCTTATCGGATCTTAAGATAGCCGCGAGTATTATTAAGGGGAAGAGGGTGGCCAAAGGGGTAAGGTTCATCGTGGTTTGCGCCTCGCAGAAAATTTTCCTGGAAGCCCTAAAATTAGGCATCATCAATACCTTTATCAAGGCCGGGGCTGCGGTCCTGCCTCCCGGATGCGGGCCATGCGTGGGCACCTATGGCGGCATACCTGCTGATGGGGAAGTAGTTATTTCTACGGCCAATCGTAATTTCAAAGGGAGAATGGGCAATCCCAATGCCTTTATATATTTGGCTTCGCCTGCGACCGTAGCGGCTTCAAGTATTAAGGGTGAGATTTCTGACCCGCGTAAATACATATAGGTAAGATATATATTATATATAAATAATTAGTTGACAAAACGCAAAATTAAATTAGAATTAAACTAGAGAGGTTAAAATGATCACAGAAATAGGCATTGTTGCGGGGGATATTTGGCATTATCTTGACCAGCATGGGGAAGTGACCCTGATTGAATTAACCAGGGGCATAGATAAATCCCGGGATAATATATTGATGAGTTTAGGCTGGTTGGCAAGAGAGGGCCATATTTTGTTGATTGAAGATTCCGGTACTTATAAGATTAGCCTGAGAAAATAAAATGTTAAACAAGCAAAAGGGAACGATACTGGTTATTACGTTAGGGGTCATTCTGGTGGTCGTCCTTTTAAGCGCGGTCATCGTTTCTTTTATGCTTAGCCAGTCCAGGCTTACTAAGCATCAGGTTGATCGTACGCGCGCCAGATATGCAGCACAGGCAGGCGTTAATTACGCCTTAGAGATGCTTAGGGTAGGCCGCTGGTTCCCTAATAATAACTATACGATTTGTAATGTAACAGGGGCTACTGGTTGCGGCGGAAATAATACTACGGATACAGATATGCCTTTTAAAGTAGAGATCTCTATAGGACCCGCAAATGATCTAAGCTGTGCAAATGCCTCTTGTATCAATGCCACGGTAAATTATACCTACACGCCTTAAAAGTCTTTCCTTTACCACTCTAATTCATTCCTAAAAACTCTTTTATTACCAATTTGTTATCATTTGCTCAAAAATTTATTAAATTTTTATAATAAAAGTAAAAATTTTATAATAGAATAAATCGACTAGTTTACTTAATCTCCGTCGATAAAACTATGCCAATTCAAATAGCATTCAAAAAGTTATAAAAAAATACTTGACAAAATAAACTTTTATGTTTTAATTAACTTAGTTATGATTTAAGCAAAAAAGAGATGAATATGACAAAACAACAGTTAATAGATATAGACGAATTAGCAAATTACCTGAAATTACGTAGGCAGACCATATATAATTGGTTGCACCAGAAAAAGATCTCAGGGATAAAAATAGGCGGGGTCTGGAGATTCAACAAGAAAGACGTGGATGATTGGTTAAAAACAAAATATCACCGGACCGCTGAGATAAAAGGCCAGAAATAATGAAAAAGATAGGTATCTATTTTGGGTTAAATACGGTTAATGTTGTAGAATCTGATGGTAAAAAAGTAATTAATCAGATTCAGATACCTGCTAAACAGGGCAGCGCCCTCTTGCAGGATGAGTTGCGTAAATACAACATTAAGAACGAAGACGCCATAATTGCTTTGGCTTCTAAAGATCTACTTATCCGTTCGTTTGATCTACCCCTGATGCCTTCCTCTGAGCTTCCAGCGGCAATAAGTTCTGAGGCGGTCAAATACATTCCTTTTAAAATTGAAGATATTATTTTCGATTATAAGATCTTAGTAAATAAGAAGGAAAGGCGTAATTATGTCCTTTTTTCCGGGATTAAGGCTGATGAGCTTGACAGCAAATACCTTTCGGACCTTTCTGCGGCTACGCTTAAACCAAAAAAGATAGAATATGCTGTTTTCAGTGCTTTAAAATTGCTTAAACTTTCAGGGATCAGCGAAAAAGGGGTCCATGCCTTCTTGGATATAGACTTAGAAGATGAAACCAATATTACTATCTTGGATAATGATTTTCCTCAATTCAGCCGAACCTTAAAAATTCCCGTAGAAGAAACTACCGATAAAGCCGCTTCCGCTAACGCGCTGGAAAAACTGGCCAGCGAAATTCGCATTTCCTTAGATTTTTACCGCCGGAAATTTCCGGAAAAAGAAGTAAAGACGGCAATAGTAGCGGTAAGGAATGACTTAAGATTCGAGATCGAAAATGTATGCCGCGAACTGGGCGTCAAGGTCATTTTTGTTAATTTACCCGCGCCGCTTAATAGCCTCGGCTTGATAAAAGCATATGCGGCAAGCCTGGACCTGAAATTGCCTTTCGAAATCGACCTTTTAGCTGGCAAAGAAAAGATGAAATTGCAAAAAGAAAGAAAAGCCCTGGCCGGGATGAAGGCGCCGACCGAGACCGTAAAAATAAACAGAGGCCTGGTGGTACTTGGTATACTGGCAGCGATAGGCGTGTTTGCATTGGTGCAGTATACAAAGATCATGCCGCTAAAATCGGAAATCGCACAGGTGCTTGGCCAAAGAAAGCCTTTGGCCACGGTTTCTACCTCATTATCCTATGGGGAATTGGACAAAGTAAAAAAGACCTATAAAGATAAGGTTGCTACCTTAGATAAACTCTTTAAGCAAAAACAGTTCCTTACGCCGAAATTTGATTATATCCCGAAGCTCATTCCGGAAGGTGTTTGGTTGACAGATTTGAGATTTTCCAGCGCCGATAATTCTTTGAACATGCAAGGCGCTGCATATTTGGAAAATCCTGAATATGAAATACGGGCGATAAATGATTTTGTAACACAATTGCAGCGAGATCCAGAGTTTAGCAAGTCATTTAATATAATTAATGTGGCCAATGTCAAAAAAGGCGCGATCGGGGATATACAGGTGACCTTTTTTGAAATTAACTGCAAGAGTAAATAAGATGCCAAAAAAGAATTTAATCGCAAACGTAATAGTTTTAATCATCATCATTCTGGTTATTGTATGGGTATATAATTTCCAGATAAAGAACTATAATGGCCTGCAGGCACAAAAAGAAAATGAGATCAAGAAAAATACAGTGATAGAAAGCATCAGCGGCCTGGAAAAGACAATGCTTGCCTATAAGAAGCTGCTATTTAAGAAAGAGATCAATTCCTTGGTCACTATTATAAATAATATCGCTGCCGAAGATAAAATCAAAATCCAGTCTATGCAACCTTTACCAGAAGAAAATAAACAATATTATACGCAATTATCGATTAATTTAGCAGTCAATGTGGCCAGCTACCATGCCCTGGGAAATTTTGTCAAGGATCTGGAAAAATCACCGGATATTTTTAATATCGATGTGATTAGCGTTGTTTCGGCTAAATCCGGCGACAGCGAGGCAATAAATGCCAGTACCGCTGGAGAGCTAAACGCAACATTAAAAGTTAGTACCTATATTTATAAAGAATAAAAATGAAAAATATAAAATTATTTATTTTAGCTGTTTTTACGGTTTCGGCAATGTCTGTTTTATGTTTTTCCCAGGAAGAAGAACCCATTATAAAGAAAACAGTAGCTAGCGAGGCCAAGGTTCAATATGATGAACAGACTGAGAAAACGATCAAGGCCTTGCAGGATTCGCTAAAATATACGTCCGAAAACCTAAGAGATCCCTTTACTTTAAATTTACCACAGGTGACAACTACCAGGTCTACTCAATCCCAGGCACTCCCACAGCTTAAAGTTGAAGGCTTCATTTGGGACTCAAGTATACCTCAGGCAATCATCAACGGAAAAGTTTACAGCATCGGTGATACAGTTGAAGGAGCAAAAATAACCAAGATAGATAAAACAGGCATAACTGTTCTGTTTAACGGCAGTACTTATACCATTAGATAATCGTAAGGAGGAAAAAATGATCAAGAGAAATTTAATCAAGAAATTAACGGTTTTATCCGGCATCATGTTCTTTTTATTATTGCTATTACCTAAGACATTTGCAGCGGAGTCGCTTAAGCTGCCTAATCCGGCGGCGACGATCTCCATGGATTTTAAGGATGCCAATCTGAAAGACGTCCTCAAGGTTTTTTCTATGCAATCGGGCCTGAATTTTGTGGCTTCGCAGGCCGTACAAAACCGCACAGTGACGTTGTATCTGGATAAGGTGCCGGTCATGGCTTGCATGGACAACCTGTTTAAAGCCAATAATTTAAGCTATGAAAAGGACCCCTCGAGCAATATTATTATCGTTACTGATTGGGGGCAGCCCTCAGTGCAGACTATTACCAAGGCTTACACACTTAAATATAACCGCTTGTCTAATTGCCGCATAGACCAGGAGATCAATAATTACCTGGAAGATACAACAGAATTAGGTGCTTCAACCGGCGGTCTGCAAAGCAGCAGCGGAGGTTCTTCTGGTGGTGGTACTAGTGGTACTACGGTAGAGCAAGATGAAGGTATCAGCAAAAGTATCAAAAAGCTGCTTACGCAATACGGCAAGCTGACTGAAGACCGTAGGGCGAATTGTTTGGTGGTTACGGATATCCCGAGCAATTTTCCAGTAATTGAAGATACGATCAGGGCATTGGATGTGGCTGTGCCTCAGGTTATGCTGGAAATAGAAATGCTTGATGTAAATAAATCCAAGGCTGATAATATCGGTTTTAAATATGGCCAGACTCCGTTCACGGCGATCATCAAAGGCGCTTCTTTTGATACTGCATGGCCGTTCACCCGCCTACCAGTGGGCAGGAAATGGAAGGCACTTGGCGACGATAATTTTGCGCCTGGTTCTATCTCTGTTAATGGTACTGATGCTACTGCTTACCAGGTACAATTCGATTTCTTAAGGACTTTAACCGATACGAAATTCTTGGCCCGGCCGCGTGTCCTGACCTTGAGCAACGAAACAGCCGAGATCAGGATCACCACGAATGAATCTATCGGCGTATCTACTACATCTGTTACTACTGCAGGAACAACTTCGTCTACGGCTGAAAGAGCGTCTACCGGCGTTTTGTTAAGGATCACTCCGCAGGTAAATGCAGAAAATGGCGACATTACCATGTTTGTCATGCCTGAAGTAGCAGTAGCCACTAAAGGTTCGGCAATAACCTCTGGTAGTGCTACCTTTACTTTCCGTGACCCTGAAGTACGCTCTACAAAGAGCGTAGTGCGCGTAAAAGACGGCGACACCATAGTTTTGGGTGGCCTTATCCGCAATGAAAGGCAGGAAACGGTTACCAAGCTTCCTTTCTTCGGCGATATACCTTTGTTCGGTAATTTGTTCAAGCATACGAGCCTTACCCCGAATACAGAGCGCGAACTGATCGTATTCATCACCCCGCGCATCGTGAAGGAAGGCAGCGAGAAACAGAATCTAGCTAAGGCAGCAGAAGGCGCAGCGAGCAAAGATTTAGCCGCTGAAGTTACTGGGGCATCTGCGAAACCTAAAAAATAATCTTTATAGACAAAGATTCTCTTTGCTGTATAATAATTTTAAGGGAACGCAAAAAAAATGAGCAAGGGCCATGCCTCAAGAGAAATATTTAAAATTAGGAGAATTATTGATCAGGGCGAATGTCGTTACGCCCGAGCAGTTAGATAAAGCAATCGCCGTACAAAAACAAGAAGGGGGTAGAATAGGGGAAATACTGATAAAGCTAGGGATGATCAAAGAAGAAGATATGGTCGCAACCCTAGGTAAACAGTTGAATATCCCTTATTTCTCTTTAGGCAGCGGGCTCCTAAAACCCGCGCTTGACCAGGAATTAGAGAAACTTATCCCCAGAGATTTTGCTTCCCGTAACGTTGTCCTCCCACTTTCCCGTAATTTAAAGTCCCTTACCTGCGCCATGTTCGATCCTTTAGATCTGATCCTTCTGGATAACTTAAGAAAAGTAACCAATTGTGAAGTAAATCCTGTTTTGGCTACACGTTCGGACATAATCCGCGGCATCGAAGATTTTTATGGAAGGTTTACTTTTCTGGAAGAGGCGATGGGAGGAGGTTTTGATTCCGAGATAAGCCTTGCGGAGATTAGTACGGAAGGTGCGTCTGGCAGGGAAGACGAGCTTACGCTGGATAAGCTTATTGCACGCGCAGAAGAAGCACCGGTAGTAAAATTGGTGGATTTGATTATACGCCAGGCCATTTCCGAACGCGCTTCGGATATACATATTGAGCCGTTCAAGGATAAAATCAATTTAAGGTATCGTATCGACGGAAAATTATATGAGATACCTCCTCCGGCGAAGCATTTGCAGTTGCCGATAATATCGCGTATAAAGATCCTGGCAAAACTGGATATCGCCGAAAAGAGGCTCCCTCAGGATGGTGCTTTTACCGTAAAGACAGAGGGAAGGATCATTGACCTGCGTATTTCTACGCTGCCGACCATATACGGGGAAAAAGTAGTTTTGAGGTTGTTGGACAGAAGCAAGACGCTTCTAGACTTGAATCAGTTGGGTTTTGACCAGCACCAGCTTGAAATATTCAGAAATGCTTTAAAAGTGCCTTGGGGATTGGTTTTTCTTACCGGTCCTACGGGTAGCGGCAAGACCACTACCTTATACGCGGCCCTGAACGAAATAAAGAGCCCGACAAAAAATATCGTTACCATCGAAGACCCGGTGGAATACCGTTTAGACGGGGTTAACCAGGTCCAGGTAAAAAACGAAATAGGCCTTACTTTTGCTGCGGCCCTGCGTAGTTTCTTGAGGCAGGACCCGGATATTATGTTAGTAGGTGAGGTGAGGGACTTGGAGACGGCTGAAATATGCATGCGCTCGGCACTTACTGGGCATTTGGTTTTAAGTACGCTGCATACCAACGATGCCCCTTCGGCGATAAATAGATTATTGGATATCGGCGTCGAGCCGTATCTTTTGACGCCGTCATTGATCCTGGTAGTAGCACAGAGACTGGCCAGGAAGCTATGCCCGAATTGCAAGGAGCCGTATGAACCGACGGCGGAGCAATTAGGGGGTATTAAATTGAAAACTGATCTTATCTATAAAGCGCAAGGGTGTGCGGAATGCAATAATATCGGTTATAAGGGAAGGATCTGTGTCGGAGAATTTTTGCCTGTGTCCGAAGAAATAAGAGAGCTGATCAGCCAAAAAGCTTCGTATTTAAGAATAAGAGAAGTGGCCAGGAAGTCTGGCATGGTCTCACTTTTTGAATCCGGAATCAAAAAAGTAGAAGAGGGCATTACGAGTCTAGAGGAAATTTTGAGTGTATCCGCAGGAGGAGAATAATTATGGCTAAATATTTTTATACTGTAAGAGATGCCAGCGGCAAAAAAATAGTAGGCTACGAGGATGCAGCCAGCAAAGAAGAAGCAGTTAGCTCCCTTCAGAGTAAGGGCATGGTGGTTATCAGCGTGGCTGAGCCGTTTGAAGGCGCAAAATTGGAAGGCGCCTATCAGGCCGTGAGTAAACCGAAGTATTTTAAAATGCACGGTCGCGTCAAATCCAACGATCTCGTCCTTTTATCGCGTCAGATGGCGACACTGCTCAGTGCCGGGGTAACGGTTTTAAGAACGGTAGATATCCTGAAAAAGCAGGTAACCAGCACAAGATTGTTGTCGACCTTGAATAAGGTAACGAAAGATATGGAAGCTGGCTTGAGCTTGCACGAATCGCTGGCCAAGCATCCTAAGATATTCTCCGACTTATGGATCAATCTCATCGAGAGCGGTGAGGCGAGCGGAAACCTGCCCTTGGTATTGACCCGTCTGGCGAGTTATCTGGAAAAACGGGCGGAATTTAAGAGAAAGATCATCAGCGCGCTGTTTTATCCGGTTATCCTGCTTTGCGTCGCTTTGGGCGCAATAACGATCTTTATTTTGTTCGTCATACCTACTTTCCAGAAACTATATCAAGGTTTTAATATAACCCTGCCTCTGCCGACACAGCTACTTTTGGATTTCAGTGTTTTTATCAGGCAGGCGATCTTGTTCATCATCGGCGGGATTATTGTCCTTGTTTGGCTGTTCCGCCGTTATGTTTCTACTGAGCATGGCAGGCGGCAATGGGAAAAATTCAGGTTCAATCTGCCTTTGTTCGGTGAATTCTTCCAGGTATCGGTCATAGAATCATTTGCTTCTGAGATGTCTACTTTGATCGAGAGCGGTGTGCCTATACTCTATGCTTTGGAAATAACCGAGCGTAGCGTCAATAACAAGACAGTTGCAGATATTGTCCGCACGATAAAAGAAGACGTGCGTACGGGTAAATCCTTAAGCAACCCACTGGAAAGAAGCGGTTTCTTTTCGCCGATGGTCGTACAGATGGTTACTATCGGTGAGGAGATCGGAGACCTGCCGAATATGTTCAAAAAGATAAGTATTTATTATCAGGAATATACAGAAACATTTATTACCCGCTTCGCCGCTTCTTTTGAACCGTTGATGATCGTATTTATGGGTGCTATTATCGGAACGATGGTTATCTGTATGTATTTGCCCATATTTAAGATCGCTTCTGTGGGCTCCGGCGGAGGGTAAAGATAACAAAAACGTTGACAATATATTGTAATATATTGTATAATTTAACTAGGAAGGAGGTGAGAAGAGGATGATAATGAAACAAAGAATGAGTTCTAGGTATAATAATTTAAAGGAGGACAAAATGAGAAAAGGTTTTACGTTATTGGAATTGTTAATCGTTATCATAATTATCGGTGTATTGGCGGTTGTTGCTTTGACCCAATACAAGAATTTAACTGAAAGAGCGAGAAGTTCAGAAGCAAAAGCTGCTATCGGCAGCATCAGGACCGCGGAGAAAATATATCACGAAGACCATGGTGCGTTTACCGGGACTATGGATGAGTTAAGTGAATATATTACTCCCCTTCCAACATCTTGCCAAACTACCAATTGGTTTAGCTATGCCTTAGCAACAGGTGGCATTGGCGTTGGCGCTGATGCATTTAACGTAAATGCTACAAGATGCCAGACGGGCGGGAAAACTCCAAATTCCGCGCTTCCGTATTGGGTTTATCTAGCGGAAGATTCAACAGGCATACAGACCAGGCAGTCCAATGTTAGCGGGCTTACCGCAACTTGGTAAAAGATAGTTAAGCGTCAATATAAGGGTTCGTCCTTCTAATAAAAGGGCGAACCCTTATAAATTTATAAATCTGTTCGGGTAATTAACCAACCTCGAGGAAGATAATGAGAAAAGGTTTTACGTTATTGGAATTGTTAATCGTTATCATGATTATCGGCGTATTGGCAACTGTGGCGATGGTACAATATAATAGGATGTCGGAGAGGGCGCGTGCGTCTGAAGCTAAAATAGTATTGGCTCATATCAGAAGTGCCGAGTTATTTTATTACGAACGTTGGGATAATTATACGGATCAGCTGGCTAATTTAGCGGTGGAAGATATTCCGATCATCTGTAGTGTAAACAGTTTTTTTAATTATTCGATCACTTCTGCCTCTAGCACGGGGTTTGTTATCAACGCTACCCGCTGTACTACCAATGGCAAGTCTCCCAACGCAGCTGTTTCTTATTCTGTTTCGATTAACCAAAGCGGAGAGGTTGTTTCTCCCTTTCATTAATTCTTAAAAAAGGCAGATAATTCCATAAATGAGAGAACAAGGATTTACTCTATTAGAACTGTTAATCGTCATAATCATAATTTGTATTTTGGCAGTTTTATTATTCCCGAGCCTCATGGCTTCTAAAGAAGCGGCTTTGAACAGTGAGGCGCGCGCAAACCTTAAACTTATCCAGTCAGCGGAAAAGGTCTATCGCATGCATATAGGTGGATATTATTACAACGATAGTATCGCTGATATTAATGATAACTTGAAATTGTATTTAAAAACTTCCGATACTTCTTGGAACTATTCTATAACAACGACTTTTGGCATAAATGATTTCCAGGCCAATGCCCAAAGAAACACTACGTCGGCCACCTATAACCGAATCTTATGGATTAATTCTACTCTTCCAGAAGCAGAATGTCCGGCAGGTAGTTTTTGCAAATAAAGGGGAACGAGATATGAAAAAATCCGGCTTTAATTTATTAGAATTATTGATCGTTATCATAATTATTGGTGTTTTGGCAATACTCTTATATCCGAGTTTCAGGCCAGCCAAAGAATCGGCATTGAACAACGAAGCCCGGGCGAACCTTAAGCTTATTCAGGCAGCTGAAAAGATCTATAAATTGGAATACGGAGAGTGGTTATATGACCTTACCTATGGCGTGCCTTATATTAACAGCATGCTTAAGATCTCTTTAAAACAAGAAGATACGCGGCCGTGGAATTACAGTATTACGGATACCGGTAGTGGCGCTAATTTTAATGCTACTGCAAGCAGAGTTGTTAGTCCAAGTGATTACAATCGCAACTGGTCGATTAATTCCAGCCTCGAAGAACCAGTATGTCCATCAGGCTGGTGTAAATAGCCTATTATGAAAAAAAGATATAATATGAAGAAGGGCGTAACTCTGGTAGAACTTTTGGTTGCTTCGTTGTTAACCGCTTTGATACTAGGGACATTGGCCTATATTTTTACTGCCGGAAGAAGATACATTCTTTACAGCCGTTCCCGTGCCCAGGC
>JAQUNK010000027.1 GCA_028717645.1 Candidatus Omnitrophota bacterium | reverse complement strand
TCTAAAATCAGGTAAGGATCTTCGGAGATTATCTCACAACGGCCTGGCCAGCGGGTTTTGGCAAGGCCATCCGTTACCGCTTTCTCAGTAATATTTATACCTTTGTTTCTTAAGGCAGAGATCGCCCCCACTGCGGCTGCGGCATTGACTATTTGGTGCTCTCCCAGGAGTTTGATCGTCAAATGCGGATATTTGTATCCTAAGGCAATAATACCAAACCCGGCATTATTTTTTTGATAAGTGATGTCTTCACCGACGGCATACAATTTTGCGTTCAGCCCGGCACACTTTTTCTGCAGCACCTCTATCGCCTCTTCCGGCTGCGGTGCGGTGATCACGGTCGCCTGTTTTGTTTTGATTATTCCTGCTTTTTCCGCGGCGATCTCTGCCAGGGTGTTGCCTAATTTCTGCGTATGTTCGTAACTTAAGGGCGTGATAACACTCACTAAAGCCTCCACGGCATTGGTCGCGTCCAGCCTTCCGCCAAGCCCGGTCTCTAAAACGGCAAAGTCTACTTTTTTTTCTTTAAAATAAACCAAGGCCAGGGCGGTATAGACCTCAAAAAAGCTCAGCGGCCCGTATGGGTTCTCTGCGGAAAATTTATCGGCTATCGGCCGCAATCTTTCTACCAGGCTAGCCACCTCTTCTTCGCTGATCATCCCTGCGAACTCATCGTCCGAGGCCTGGTTTTCCAAGATCCTGATACGTTCTCTAAAATTAATTAGGTGCGGCGATGTATAAAGCCCGGTCCTGTATCCTGCTTCCTGCAAAATATAGGCGATAAAGGCCGAGGTAGAACCCTTGCCCTTTGTCCCGGCAACATGGATACACTCTAGGGTTTTTTGTGGATCGCCCAATTCCTTCAAAAAATCCTGCATCCGTTCCAGCTTGAAAGAATCCTTATAGGCAGGTTCGGTTATCCTTTCGTAATTGATAAATGACTCCAGGTACGCCTGGGTTTCTTTAAAAGATGCGGTGATCATTGTTTTAAATGTTGGGGTGAGAAGCACTCAAAGTTCTCGCCGGGCATCCATGGCGTGTGAAAGGGTCGTCGGGTCGCTATACTCCAGATTCCCGCCCATGGGCAGCCCCAGGCCAATGCGGCTTATTTTTATGCCTGTTGGCTTCAGGGCGCGAGTAAGATACAAAGCGGTGATCTGGCCCTCGGTATCCGCGTCGGTAGCGATAATGACTTCTTTGGCGGAATTATTTTTGATGCGGGCCAAGAGGCTGGCTATTTTCAGGTCCTGCGGCCCCTTGCCGTCCAGGGGCGAGATCACGCCCAGGAGAACATGGTAGACGCCGTGGAAATTTCCCGCCCGCTCCATAGCCTCGATATCTTTGGGATTTTCTACTACGCAGATTATTTCTTTGTTGCGCCTGAGGTCATTACAGATAGAGCAGAGTTCTCCCTCGCTTAAATTATTGCAGACCTTGCAGTGGCCGACGTTATCTTTGGCGTTCTTGATCGCCTCCAGGAGCCCGGCGACCTCTTCTTTGGAGGCATGCAGGATATGGTCGGCGATGCGCGAAGCGCTACGCCTACCGATGCCGGGGAATTTTGTCAACTGCTCGATCAATTTTTCTATGGCATTTACCGAACCCATTTCATTCTTCCTTAATCAGGCGTCCGCCGAAGGTATTCAGCACCTGTTGTACGCTTTCATGCTTATGCGGGCTTTCTTTTTTTACTTCCTCGCTTAAAATGAATGCCAGGCCCAGGCTTACATGCAGCACATCATTGATTATTTTCTGGATAAGCAGGCGGTTTTCCTTGGCCTCCACGATCTCTTTATGCAAAGAATTGTTTTTGGCAAAGCCGATAGTGAGAATGCCTTTTTCTACTTTTAAAAGCTCTCCGCTGTTTAAATAAGTGGCTACGGACATTTTTTTATAGCCTAAATTTTCTATTACCGACGGCCAGGATAATTTTACTTTGTCCAGCTCGATATCCGCGGTTATTTCCGTTACTTCTCCGGCAGCAGGCGCGGCTTTTTCACGCAGCGGCATAGCCTCTTCTTTTACTTTGGCCGGATGGGTATTCGAAACAGCTGGATCGGTTTTATGTTTATCGTGGGACAATTTTACCAGCGCGATCTCTAAGGGTATGCGGCTTGAGCCAAAACGCCTGGATATCTCCTGGGTATTTACCAAAAGGTTGAATACGGAGAACAGCTCTTCCAGGCTGAAGGCCTTGCTCTGTTCTAATAATCTTTCATAATAATTTTCCGGCAAGTCGATCAAGGCGCTTTTTTCCTTGGCCACTTTGGTGATCATAATGTTCCTGAAGTGCTCGATCAGCCCCTGCAAAAAGATATTGGCTTCTTTACCCTGGTTGATGATCTTATCCAATAAATTAACTACGGATACGGCGTCTTTTTGGATGATCTTTGCGGTAAGTTCAAAAAGACTCTCTTCCTCGATAATTCCGAGCATGGAATTGACGTCGCGGCTGGAAATATTTTCCGGTTTAAAAGAGATCAATTGGTCAAGGATCGATTCCGCATCCCTGAGCGATCCGTCGCTGGCCTTGGCCACCGCAAATAAAACCTCTTTTTCTATTTCCAACTTCTCGCCCCGGGCGATCTTCTCTAACTGCGCGATTATTTTTAACACGGGTATGCGGCCGAAGTCGAACCGCTGGCAGCGGGAAAGTATGGTCGAGATGACCTTGTTGGCCTGGGTAGTGGCAAAAATGAATTTGACGAATTCCGGCGGCTCTTCCAATGTCTTCAGCAGCGCGTTAAAGGCCTCGGTAGTGAGCATATGCACTTCATCGATGATGTAGATCTTATAGGTACCGGTGACCGGCGCAAATTTTACGTTCTCGCGCAATACCCTGATCTCATCTATCCCGCGGTTGGATGCTCCGTCGATTTCTATGACATCGAGGCTTGAGCCCTTAGCGATCTCCAGGCATGCAGGGCATTTCAGGCAAGGATTTACCGTCGGGCCTTCCTTACAATTCAGGGACTTGGCGAAGATCCTGGCCACAGAGGTCTTGCCCACGCCGCGCGGCCCGCTAAAAATGTAGGCATGGACCAGGCGCTGTTTTAAGATAGCGTTCTTTAGCGTCGTGACTGCATGTTCCTGGCCGATGACTTCATCAAAAGTTTGCGGCCGCCACTTTAAGGAGAATGCTTTATAGGACATAATTATCTTACGCGTAACAGCGGGTTACCCAGCTGGTTGACCTGCAATATTTTCACGCAGGAATTGGATTCGGTGTCGTAGATATAAATTTTACCATCGCGGTTATCGAAAAATCCGACCTTATTGTCCGGGGCGAAGAAGGCCTGGATATAGGAAAAACTGCCGAGTTTGGCCCCGTATTTTTCCGTCGTCGTGCCATAATCCATCTGGGCGAATATCACCGCGCCCAGCCCCAAGATCAAAACAATACAGGCAGAAATCAAAAATATCTTTTTCATCTTTACCTCCCTATCCTATTCTTTTTTTCAGTTCTTGAATGCCCTTTTGTATTTCTTTTTTATTGTAAACCTGGGCCTTCAGGCCTTTTAGTTGTGTCAGAAAATCCAGGGCCTGGGCGTTACGGCTGTGTTCGCCCAGCGAAATGATAATATCTTTCTGGGTATCCCTGGTCTCGCGCGGGAAGGCCTTTTCTATCAACAGCAGGCTTTTCCCCGTGTCCAGTTCAAGCAATGCCTCCAGGGCGCGCTTTCTGATGAATCCCTTAGTGCTTGCCAGGGCCTTTTCATAAAGATACAGGAGGCTTTCGTCGCGGAAATTTTTCAGGATATGAAGGGCCAGCTCTACTTTCTCGCCGGATTCTTCGCCGAGCATATTTTCGATCTGAGGCAACACTTCATTTTTATGGTCCTTAAGGATACGGATGATCTCTAAGTTCTGCTGGTACCATTCGAACGGGATATTCCCGCTGGCCCTTCTTTTTAGAACATCCAACAAAGGATCGATGCTCTGCGGGATAAGTGCCTTTAAAAGGCCGAGGATCAATTCATTCTTTTCTTCCAGGAATGCCGCTTTATCCAAAAGCGCGATGAGATGCTTGTTCAAAACGCTCACATCCATTTCCTGCATTGCCTTTTTTGCTTCTATCCTTTTCCAGTCAGGGGTAAAATCCTTGGCGGTCTGGGCTTTTACCGCAGAAATAATTTTATAAATACTCTGGTAATCCTCTAATTTAAGCAGTTTATAGACCAGGAAATCCGTATTTTTCACCAGGAGCCCGTAGACCAGCGCGTCTTCTTCGTTATTCAGCGCCTCCAGGAACATGGAAACGATTTTTTGCACGTAACCTACTGCGGCCTTTTCCGGTATAGTCTCCAGGATATTCGAAAGGGTATTGGCCATATAGGCCCTGAGTTCTTCGGCGGGGTTCTTTAAGTTATCCAGATATTTATTGATGATGTTGCGGGCGACCTCGCCTTCATCTACGCTGAAGAGTTCGGCGATGGTCGACTTCAAGTTTTCTTCTACGCCGATCTCCAGGATGGTCTTGGAGTCAGAGTTGATATAAATATTGGCGCGTTTTTTTGTGGGATACTTCAAAAAATCCGTGTCGTCGATCATCCACTCAAAGGCCTCGCGGGACATCCCCAGCCCCTCCAGGTGCTCCTTGAGACGCGCGATCAACTCGGGCCGGTTCTGCGAATTGCTTAAGCAGACCTTGACCATGTCTTTTACGTCGCTCAAATTATTTTTGCGCGTAGTATATTCGTTGGCAATGGTCTCAACCACGATATCCGCCGGGAGCCGCGCGATGGTCTTGGCCAGGATATTCTTTTCTTCGCCGGTCACCTGCCTGATCTTTTTATCCAGTATTTCCGGGCCTGCCCCAACGCTGGCACCGGATGCGCCGGCGGCCATTTCGCTACCCAGGACCTTTTTCGCCAAGAGGTCCTTGATCACTTCTTTCTGAAATTCCTTTTTTTCCTCGTCGCTAAGCACGCGGCGGTAAACTACTTCGTCTATCTTTACGGAGTTGACCTTGTGCTGGGTAAGCAGCTTCTGCCATTTTTCTTTTTTCTCGGAGAAGGCCTTTGGATCGGACAAAATATTGATGAATCTTTCCAGTTCATCGCGGTAGATCGATTTTCTGAAGGTGATGCTGCCGATATCAAAATCGCGCATGATGCTTACGAACTGCTTGCCGATCAGTTTTTCCACAAACCCACTCTCGGGAAATTCCTGCCCGTTGATCAGGAACCTGGTAAATTCTTTGGCCTCGCCCTGGGGGTTAGAAAAGGTGAGGTTATATTGCAGCCTGAAATATTCCTGTATCGCCTGGAAGCAGCGCGTGATCATTTTTTGGGTGATCTCGTTCTGCTGCTGGTAGAGGTGCATGCTCTTTACTGCGGAATTGAATGCCGCCACGATCGCCTCGACGCGCGGCCAGCTTTCATCTTTTATCGGCTCCTGCTTATCCCGCTCTTCCCTGGAGCGGATCGCCTCTTCGATAATCTTCTCCGTCTGCACGTCGGAAAAGAGTTTATCCGCGTATGATGCGGCCAGCGGCGCATATTCCCTAACCTTGGTCTGCAGGTCCGCCTGGGTATAATGAAAAACTATCAGCGGGCTTACCCCTTCAATGTCGTCTTTGTGTTCGCTCTCCAGTGTGGTGGCGATATTTTCATGCAGGCTCTTCCTGGACTCTTCGTCCAGCGACTGGTAAAGTATCCCGCGGCTTAATTCGTTGTTAAAGGCAAGCGTCGCTTCCTGCCCGGCGGCTTCCTTGTTAAAGATATTCTTGTCCACCGCACGGGAAATGATATCCTCGACGTAACCCTCGTTTATTTTTTTGAGTTTTGAAAGGAAATCAAATTTGAAGTTCCCGCCGATGCCGGCAGCGGCCAGGAGCAGTTCTTTTTCTTCCTGGTCAAGGTGCTTGAATTTATTCGTCAGCAGTTCCCTGAGGTCGTGCGGCAGCGGTTCTTTTTTCTCATTGAAGACCCAGGTCGGGTATTTTAGGTAGATCACGCCCCGCGAGAGCAGGTCCCTGAGCAATTCCACGATAAAAAGCGGATTTCCTTTGACAATGCGCACAACATCGTCGATAAAATCCTGGGGGACGCTGCGGCCACTAAAGATCTTTTTGATCAACTCACTACTTTCCCCATCCGTAAACGGAGCGAGTTTTATATGCGGGACTATTTCAAATTCCGAGACCTCTTCTAACAGCGTATCCAGGAAAGAATGCCTTTTCTGTTCCGGCGTATCCGGCCGGCTGTCGCTGGCTAAAATACACAGCGGGGTATATTTCTTGGAAACAATGATGTAGCTGAACACGCCACTTGTGGCCTCATCCAGCCAATCGATATTATCCAGCAAGATCAGCGGTTTTAGTTCCAGGAGCATTACCTCAAGTATGCCGGAAAGCCCCTGGAAAAGATTGGACCTGGCCTCCGTATCCCAATGGCCGATAGGCTGGGCCTCGCCGATGAATGATCTTAATTGAGGGAATACGCATAAGGCCTGCTGCTCTTTGGGCTTTAAAGACTCATACGCTTTTTTGAACAGCTCATGATGGTCGTAGCTGATCGCGGTGATAATGTCCACTAAGATGCCGTAAGGTTTGCTGCGGTCGACCTCGGCCAAAGAAAATGAAAATGCCGGCGTATTTTGCTTTCTGGCAAGATCAGCCGCCTCTTCGAGGAACCGGCTCTTGCCGCAGCCGATGCCACTCTCCACCAAAACCAATTTATGCGGCTCTTTGGCGAATAAATGGCTTTTTACTTCGGCAAGTTCTTTTTCCCTGTAGACAAAAGGCGGCTTTAAAAGGATATTGTGTATCCTTTTTTCCTCCCTGATCTGCTCCAGGCTATCCTTGGCAAAAGAAATGCGGTTCCTGCCCAGCCGCTTGGAGGAATAAAGTGCCTCGTCCGCCCTTTCAAAAAGCGCGTCAATAGTTTTACCGTCATGCGGGTACTCGCCGAGGCCGATACTCATGGTCACTTTAATGTGCTGTGCACCTTGCGGTAAAATAAAATCCTTTTGGGCGAGAGCCTGGCGGGCATTTTCCCATAGGGTAATGACCTTATCTTTATCCAGGCCCTTGAGGATGATCACGAACTCGTCGCCGCCGTAGCGAGCAATGAAATGTTCCGTACCTCGAAGCCCATCGACGATGGACTTGGCAAGCTCCTTGATCATGTAATCGCCGTTTAGGTGGCCGAAGGTATCGTTTATTTTTTTAAAGTGGTCGAGGTCGACGAGGGCCAGGTACATGACTTCAGGATTTGCGGCGAGGTCCCTTCCTATTTGTTCGCGAAAGGCGCGGCGGTTGGGAAGCCGGGTTAGTTCGTCAATGTAGGCTAATTCTTTGATCTTCATAGAATTCTAAAAAATTTACTAATTAGAAGTTTTAAAATATATTGAGTAGTGCCAGTCTGGCTTCGCAGGACCGCTCTGCGAAGCCCTACCATCATTTTGCCTATCGAAGGGCAAAGCAGAACGGAGAGGCTGGGATTCGAACCCAGGGGCCCGATTTCTCAGGCCAAATCATTAGCAGTGATTTGCTTTCGACCGCTCAGCCACCTCTCCAAAAAATCTTAATGTAGAATTTTACAAATCTAGGGGCCTACTTGACTTTAACTCTTTTTTTCTTGAAAAATTCCTTTAGTAAAGAACTGCACTCCTGTTTCAAAACGCCTTTTTTAACACTTATGCGGTGGTTTAGTTTTTTGCTGCGGGCGATATTGATCACCGATCCACAGGCGCCGGTTTTCGGGTCGTCTGCGCCGTAAACTATGTTCTTGATGCGGGAAAGCACCAGCGCTCCCGCACACATGGAACACGGCTCAATTGTAGCATAGAGCGTAGCCCCGTTCAACCACTTTGCATTGAGATAATTGGCTGCGGAGGTCAAAGCAAGCATTTCTGCATGTGCCGTGGGGTCTTTCAGGCGTTCTACCTGGTTATGTCCGCGGGCAATGATCCTGTTGTTGTGTACAACCACACAGCCTACCGGTACTTCGTCTTCGCTAAAGGCCCTTTCCGCTTCTTTCAGGGCCTCGCGCATATAAAGCTCTTCGATTTTATGCATATTCAAATATGCGCCTGGCTGGGATCGAACCAGCAACAACCAGTTCCGTAGACTGGTGCTCTATCCAATTGAGCTACAGGCGCAAGATTTATTATGGATAATAAGAAGAAATCTTTTTATTAAGAATGGGACGGGTACTCAAGCGAGCATGAATACCCGTTAAAATTTTCTTTGCCAGAAAATTTTAACGGGCCCGACGAGATTTGAACTCGCGATCTTCAGATCGACAATCTGACGTGCTAAACCAGGCTGCACCACGGGCCCTGAATTTAGAGGTTTGATTTTAAGCCAAAAACCCTTTAATTGCAATAGATATTTATGGTGGGCGCTAAGGGACTTGAACCCCTGACCTTCTGAATGTAAATCAGACGCTCTAACCAGCTGAGCTAAGCGCCCAAATGTATCGAACTTTCAAAGGGAAAACTATTATACCAGTTCTTTGACTGCTTGCAAGGGGTCCGCTGCTTCCAAAATCGGCCGGCCCACGACAATAAAGTCCGCCCCGGCACTAAACGCGGCCTCAGCCGTAGCCACCCGGGATTGGTCATCAGCCTTATATCCCTTAGGCCGGATGCCGGGTGTAACAATAATAAATTCTTTGCCCAGTTCTTTCCTGATCATTGCCGCTTCGTGCACAGATGAGATCACCCCGTTCAGGCCGGCTGCTTGGGCAAGACGGGCCAGGCGTAGAATTTCTTGCGGCTCTGACTTCTGGCTGGTTAAAACGGTCACGCCAAGCAATAGCGGCCGGCTGATCTTCAGCCGGCCGGCTTCATCACCTGCTGCCTCAACTGCCGCCTTAAGCATCATTTCTCCCCCGCTAGCATGCACAGTGAGCATCTTCACCTTAAGCCGCGTTGCCGCACGTACGGCATTGGCCACGGTATTGGGAATATCATGGAATTTTAAATCTAAAAAAACTTCGGCGCCTTTTTTGTGGATATATTCTACGATCCCCGGGCCGCAAAGAGTGAACAGCTGTGAGCCGACCTTGAAGATCTTTATTTCCGGGAAAAGCTTATCCACAAAGCCTTTGGCCTTTTCCAAGTTATCAACGTCCAAAGCTAAAATAATTTTATCCATTTATCTTTAAACTGTTTTGTAATGCTTTTATATCCTTGAGATTCGTTTTACACAGGTATTTTCCAATTCCGGCAATGATCTCAACACTCGTCTTGGGATTAATAAAATTAGCCGTGCCGACGGCAACGGCTGTTGCACCGGCCAAGAAAAATTCCAAAGCACTCCGGGTATCGCTTACACCACCCATGCCGATAAGGGGGATCTTGACCTTTTGATGCACCTCCCAGACCATGCGTACGGCCACCGGCCGGATCGCCGGCCCGCTTAAACCGCCGCTAGCCATGGCGATCTTCGGTCTTCTTTTTTCTATATCGATAATCATCCCGGCCAGGGTATTGATCAGGGCGAGCCCGTCGCTACCTGCGCTTTCTGCAGCCAGGGCGATCTCGGTGATATCCGTGACATTAGGCGTAAGTTTGGTGATCAGGGTTTTGTTTGTTATCTTACGCACTGCCTTCACCAGGCCATGCGTTGCCAGCGCGTCCTGAGAGATCAAACGCTTACCTTTTTTCTCGCGGATGTTTGGGCAAGAAATATTTAATTCTATAGCCGCAACCTCTTTGATCCTATCCAGGCGGTGGGTGAGTTCAACAAACTCTTCCGGGTCCCGCTCTGAAGCAATGCTGACGATAATCGGCACGTGGTATTCCTTTAAAACAGGCAGTTTGTCTTTGATGAATTTATCTACGCCCGGATTTTCCAGGCCGATGGAATTTAACAGCCCGGCGGGTGTTTCGCAGGTGCGCGGGGCAGCATTACCCTGGCGCGGCCGCAAGGTAATGGTCTTGGTAACGATCGCGCCCAATTTCTTCAGGTCTATAAAATCGGAGAATTCCTCGGCATAACCAAAGGTGCCCGAGGCAACCATTACCGGGTTTTTTAATTTCAGTTTTCCTATGCTGATATTCAAATTAGCCATACGCTTATTTTACCTGCCAAAAAGGCTGTACAAAAGAATACAGAGCACAATCGAGGTTACTGCTACATATACCTTATCGCGCTGCCGGGCAAATTCAAAAATAGACAGGGCCACCCGCGTTACCGGCGTGGCGATCAAAAGCAAAAGCCCCAATTGAATGAATCCGCGGCCATGCCCTTCCAACGAGGTCTGGATAATCCCCCAGATGCTGGATAATTCTACCGGCTCGCGCTGGAAAATTTTGTAATTGGGCACTGCGTAGCCATGACGCCATAAAAATATTGTGCCTCCTGATAAAACTACCATTGCCGCGATGATCACTCCAGCCCTCAAGACATTCCCAATAACCATTTCCATATCGTGACGGGCTAATCGTTCAATAGCTTTTTTCATTTTATTATTCCGCCCTTTATTCCCGAATAAATCATCTCTATAGCCAATATTACAATGATGACGCTAAAAAGGGTGCGCAATTTTTTAGTCTTGGCACCAAAGAGAAAATGCGCGCCAATTGATGCGCCCAACAAAACCCCCAGCATAACCGGCATGGTCAAGCCAGGGTCAATGTATCCTTTTTTTAGATATATCCCCGCGCTTGCTGCGGCGGTGACACCGATCATAAAATTACTCGTCGCTGTTGAGACCTTAAAGGGCAAGCGCATCGCCCGGTCCATGGCTAGGACCTTGACCGCGCCTGAACCGATACCCAGTAGGCCGGAAATCGCTCCGGCAATAAACATCAGACCAAACCCTGCCGGCACATTGCGCGCTCCGTAAGACTTAGACCCCTCAGGCGTGGGGTAGCTGCTATTCATTTTCAGGCGCAGGGCCAGACGATCTGAATCCGGCGTGCTTAAATTTTCCTCTCTCGTTTTGTTGGAAATATAAGCGGAATAAATCAACACCAGCCCAAAAATAATCGCGATGCTGGAAGTAGCCAGGTGCAGCGCCAGGAACGCACCGCACAGTGCGCCGATGCTAGTGGCTATTTCTAAAAACATCCCGATCCTGATATTGCTGAATCCTTCTTTTACATACGCGGCGGCGGCCCCGGAAGAAGTCGCGATCACTGAAACCAGCGACGCTCCGATCGCATACCTGATGTCCACGCCGAAGACCAACGTTAGCAAGGGAATGATCACGATCCCTCCGCCCAAGCCGGTAAGCGCTCCCAAAAATCCGGCCAGCACAGACCCAGCTAAAATCAACAGCGTAAAGATAAGTATAGACATAACACACTAAAAACTAGGCTCGATGCACAACACTTTATATTTTTTAGCATCCTTCAATCCGCCGATGATAAAGCTTAAGTTCGTCAGGTATTTTATCTTGCACCAGAACCAGAATTTATCCTTCGGGTCCATGGAGAAATTCCATTTTACGTACTGATAGGCGAAATAGAGCAATAAGGCTAATGATATAAGCATAAAGATCAACGCTGCGGTGCTGTGCGTGATCAGGCTGAAGATCAGACCCAGCAAAAAGCATAGGCCGAACAGATGCATCATGTGAAAGTTGCCCAGATAAACAAAGCCTTTCACCGGAAATGGCAAGCGTATCTGGGGGGCGCCTTTGGCAAACTGAAAAATCACCTCTAAGACATTTTTCTTCACGTATTTTTCAATCAAAGGCAAATGTGCCTGGCCGTAAGTCACCCAAACCTTGCGCAGGGCCCTGACATCGGCGCGATGCATATGGTCAACCTTCGCCAGTGGCGCAAAATAGAATTTCCATCCGGCCTGGCGCATGGTGTAACTTAAATTCATGTCTTCGCCCGTGGGCCGGTCCCAGAATTTCGCTCCTACTGCGTCGAGCGCAGCCTTACGATACGCTACGTTACAGGTGCCGAAGAAGTAGCCTTTGTGCCCGCCGATATCTATGGGCAGCGGTTCTTTGGGAAATTCCGGGAAATATCCTTCTTTGATCCAGCCGTAGCGCGGGCTGACCATGTTGAACCTAAAGTGCTGGCACCAGGCCTCGACCAGGTTGTTCGGGTCCACTTTCAGGGTAAAGACCTCACCTCCCACTGCGGCAAGCTTGGGGTCGCGTTCGAAATGTTTGAGCATTTCGTTGATCCAATTCTTATCCGGTGCGCAGTCTGCATCGGTAAAAAAGAGAAAATCGCCTTTTACTATTTCCAGGGCCTTGTTGCGCGCAAAACCGGGCGAGGGGCAATTGGGGACCGAAACCAATTTTATGAACGGGTATTTGGTCTGCCAATTTTTGATGATCTCAACCGTTTTGTCGGTCGAACCGCCGTCGGCGATCACCCATTCCCAGCGCTCGCGCGGGTAATCAACGGCAAGCAGGTATTCAAAGGTCTTTTCAATGGTGCGTTCAAAATTCTTTACCGGAATGATGATCGAGATAAAAGGTTTTTCAGACATCTTCCTCCTCCTTTTTACCAGATTATTTCTTCTGCGCCAAAGACCGGACCGTCTTTACAGACCCGTTTATAGCCGGCACGCGTATTTACGGCGCAACCCAGGCAGGCGCCGATGCCGCAGGCCATATGTTCTTCTAAAGAGATCTGCGCAGGAATATTTTCCTTCTGAGCAATTTCCGCAACGGCCTTTAACATCGGCCGCGGGCCACAGGCATAAATGGTTGCCGGTCTGCAGTCCATGGTCACTAATATATTGGACAGCAATTCCGTGACCTTGCCGCGGAAGCCGCACGAGCCGTCATCCGTAGCTATTTTAACACTACAACCTAGATCTTTAAATTCTTTTTCGCAGATGATCCCGCTTTTGCTTTGCGCCCCGATCAGGACCAGGATTTTGCTGCGCTTGAGAATTTCTGCAAGATACACCAGCGGTGCCACGCCCATGCCTCCGGCAACTAAGAGGGATAAGGGATAAGGGGTAAGGGGTAATGTAAAGCCGTTGCCCAGAGGGCCAATCACATCTAAATATTCTCCTGCCCCTTTTTGCGATAAGAGTTCCGTGCCTTTGCCCACCAGCTCATAAAGAATTTCTACGTTCGCCCCTTTCATGCGATGAATGCTGAAAGGCCGTCTTAAAAGCGGCTCTGGCCCCGCACTCACCTTTATCTCCACAAATTGCCCGGGCCGCACTGCCTGGCGCAGGCTATGTGCGCTAAAGATACAGTGGAAATAATTTTTGCCAACTCTTTTATTAGCAATAACTTTTGCCTTGAATTGAAATAGTTTATTTGACGGCATTGGTCTTCCTGTTTAAGTAAGCGGCGAACAGAATAAACACCAGAATAATGAGGCTGATCAATACTGCTTCTTTCAAATAGAAACTCAGGCCCCCGCTACGGATATCCAGGCCTAATTGGACTAAAAGCGTAAAAAATAAAACCGGCAGCACTGAATTTTTTTCTCTTCCCACCCAGGACCACTTTAATGGCAGGTAAGTGCTAGTCTCCCGGGAAAAAATCATTTTAAGTTGGGGAAAAAGCCGCGGTACTTTATTTTGATAATCTTTGTATTCTTCGGGAAATACCGTAATGAGTTTTTTCTCTTCCTGAAAGATGAGCAAAAGATAGCGCAGAATAAAGAAAAAAAGGAACGTCGCCACGACCCAGGCCTTAAAGAAGATCAGAACAATGCCCAGGCCGATCAAAAGTATGCCCAGATACATGGGATTACGCACCAGCGCATAAGGCCCGCTTTTTACCAGGAAATGCCCGCCCTGGGAATTTTCTGCTTTATAACCCCGGGCAGAAATACGGATCATCTGCCCCAGGAGGACCAGCGCAATGCCCAGGCCCGCGGTCACCGCGGAAACCGCGGCGGGAAGCCTCTGGCGAAAGAAAAGCTTGGGGAAAAGAACAATGATCATTACGATAAGAAAGATGATTATGCCGTTAATTTTAATCCGTTTTTTCATCGCTTATTTCTGGCACTTAGGGCAAAAATATGTGCCTCGGCCGGCCTGGGTGATCCTCTGAATAGGAGTCTTACAGACCAAACAAGGTTTGCCCTTACGGTCATATACTTTGTGGTATTTGACATACCCTCCGGGTGAACCGCTTAATTGCACATACTGGTCAACTGACGAACCTTTGTGTTCGATGGCCTCCCGAAGCGTAGCCTGGATCTCTTTCAGTAAAACGCCTTTTTCTTTATCCGTCAGGCTCGCGGCTGAGCGAAAAGGATTGATCCTGGCCCGGAATAAAGCCTCAGCAGCATAGAGGTTGCCCACGCCGGCAATAAAGGTCTGGTCCAGCAAAAGCGGCTTGATCTTGGTCTTCTTTTTATCCAGCCTCTGTTTAAACTGCTCTTCGCTCAGGTCAGCCGGCTCAGGGCCCAGGGCCTGGATAAATTTTAAAGAGCGCCAATCATCCAAAAGCCGCAACTCTGCAAAAAGCCGCTGGTCGTTAAAATCCAGGGCTTTTCCGTCGGACAAGCGAAAACTTACCCGCGATCTTTCTCCGGTGCCCGGATAAACCAGCTGGCCGGTCATCTTCAGGTGTATGACCAGCGATTTACCGTTAGCTAATTCTAAGATCAGGACCTTAGCCTTTCTTAAAATATTCCTGATCACTGCCCCTTTTAATCCTTGCTTAAATTTCTCAACAGCAGGCTCGCGGATCACCTTGGGGTTATGTATTTCTACGGCGGTTATTTTCTTGCCCAAAACCGCTTTTAGCAATTCTCTTTTTATGGTTTCTACTTCCGGCAGCTCCGGCATTTTAATCCTTTAAAACCTTTACCCAGGCCTGGCGGGAGCGCGGCCCGTCGCTTTCACAAAAATATATCCCCTGCCAAGTACCGAGACACAACTTGTTCTCCTCGACGAAGATCGTAAGTGACGAGCCGAATAAAGAGGACTTGATGTGGCTGTCGGAATTCCCTTCGTTGTGCGCATAGCCGGCATTTTCCGGGATCAGCCCATTCAGGGTATTGATCATATCGCTTTTTACCGACGGATCGGCATTTTCATTGATGGTCAGCCCGGCAGTAGTATGCGGGCAAAAGATCAGGCAGGCGCCTGATCCGACTTTGGCCCTTGCCACTATAGCCTGGATTTTCGCGGTAATATCCACCAACTCCGCGCGGTGGGTAGTTTTAATGTCTATTTTTTCCATTCCTTTTTTTTGCCTCTTTATGATACTGCTGCAAAGGTTTAACTCCCAGGTCCTCTTTTAATATCGCTTCGATGCCATTGACCGATGCCTGGGCGCCGGAAATAGTGGTAATGTACGGCATCCGCTGCGTAATTACTGCGGAACGGATCTTTACCTCATCTGCGCGCGGGATCCTGCCCGAGGGAGTATTGATCACCAGTTGCACTTTTCCCTGGCGCATCAGGTCTATGACATTAGGTGAGCCTCCGGCCAGCTTGGGGATGATCCTAGTGGTGATATTGTTTGATTGTAACACCCTTCCCGTTCCGGCGGTAGAAATAATTTTAAATCCTAGATCCACGAGCTTCTTGGCAATAAAGACGATCGCGCGCTTGTCCCGGTCGCGCACGGAAATAAATACCGTGCCTTTTTTAGGCAGGTCCTGCCCGGCGGCAAGCTGGCTCTTGATATAGGCACGGCCGAAATCCTTGTCGATACCCATCACCTCTCCAGTAGACTTCATTTCCGGGCCCAGGATGACATCTACCCCGGGAAAGCGGTTGAAAGGAAAAACCGATTCCTTGACCGAGGTATACACGGGGATCACTTCTTTGGTTAAGCCCAAATTTTTGAGTTTTTCACCGACGATAACTTTCGTCGCCAGTTTTGCCAGAGGAACACCAATGGCCTTAGAGACAAAAGGGACGGTCCGCGAGGCGCGGGGATTAACCTCTAAGATATAAACTTTGTTGTCGCGCACGGCGTACTGCATATTCATCAGGCCCTTGATCTTTAACTCGGCAGCCATTTTATAAGAGGCCTCTCTTATTTTATGCAATACCTCATCCGAGAGAGTAAAAGGCGGCAAGGACATGGCTGAATCGCCCGAATGAATACCCGCCTCCTCGATGTGCTCCATAATGCCGCCGATGACATAGCTTTCTCCGTCGCCGATCAGGTCCACGTCGACCTCGAGCGCATCTTCCAAAAATTTATCGATTAAAATGGGGTGTTCCGGGGAAACCGAGGCCGCCTCGATGATAAACCTCTCTAGTGTTTCTTCGTCATAAGCTATTTCCATGGCCCGGCCGCCTAAAACATATGAGGGCCTGACCAGGACGGGATAACCGATCCTGCGCGCCACGATCTTGGCCTCCTCAAAGGTAAAGGCAGTGCCGTTATCGGGCTGCGTAAGCCCCAGCTTATCCAGCAGGACTTTAAATTTCTTTCTGTCTTCGGCAATATCTATGGACTCGGCACTGGTCCCGATTATTTTTATCCCTGCCCTGGACAAAGGCACAGTGAGATTGATCGGCGTCTGGCCGCCGAACTGCACGATCACGCCTTCGGCCTGTTCCTTTTTTAAGATGTTCAGGAC